>CBDUNP010000264.1:0-4919 GCA_965368605.1 uncultured bacterium
CCGGGGTTGGTCAGGAAGTTGGCCTGAGCGTCCGTCGCTGCGAACGACATCGCAGTAACCAGACAGGCTGCCATACCAGCCTTAACAAAGCTCAATGATTTCATTGCTTCTCTCCTCCAAGATTGTTGAGGTGCTTGTGCAGCACCGATGAATAACAGGAGCCCTTACAGATGGGGGTACTTACCCATAATGATAAACCAGTTTGCCCTTACGTCAATAGCCACAAGCATATGTAACGAAGTTACACGCATCATCCTTGTTACATCCAACCGTTTGCCCGTATTTGGCTGGAAAACAAGTGGTATCGGGCTAAAATAGGTGTGGTGCTTGTACGGGCAGTGCAGGCGTTATAGTCAGATTATTTTTCCCATATTGACATGGATGCACAGACGGTCGCCCGGGATCACGAACAACCCCTGAGTAGTCTGAAATGGTTCGCACAGGACCGGGGGCGTGGTAGTCTTTAGCGATCAATCAGCGTGAAGCCCACGCGTTCTTAGTGGAGAGAGCTTAACCCTTGACCGCAAGCCCAGGATTTCCCGCGATAGTCGCTGTCTGCGCCGTGACCTCGGTGATGGTTCCTACCACCTGGGCGGTCACGTTCACCGACGTCACCACGGCCGCCGGGATCAACCACGTCCAGTCCACCCCCGCCGCCAACGCAGGTCTCCCGGGCTCAACCTTCATGACCGGCGGCGTCGCCGCGGGCGACTTCGATAACGACGGCCACACCGACCTGCTATTCACACGCTTCGGCGACACCGACATCCTCTATCGCAACCTGGGCAACGGCACCTTCGACCCGCTGACCGCCGCCGCGGGTTTCACCGTCGCCACCAACACCAACGGCGTCGTCTCAGGCGACATCGACAACGACGGCGACCTGGACCTCTACATGACCGGCGGCGTCCAGTCCAACCGCAACTACCTCTACATCAACGACGGCACGGGCGTCTTCACCGACGCCGGCGCGTCCAACCCCGCCTCACAGATGAACGGCGCGCTGCGCAATGGCCAGGGCGCCAGCTTCGCCGACTACGACAACGACGGCTACCTGGACCTGATCACCTCCGACTGGGGCACCCTCGCCAGCCAGAGCCAGTCCCGCCTGTTTAGTAACCTTGGCGCGACCAACCCCGGCATGTTTGAGGACACCACCGTCTTCGCCGGCATCAACACCTACCCCACGCAGATCAGCCGGCGCTTCGCCCCGCGCTTCGTCGACCTGGACCGCGACGGCCACATGGACCTGACCATGGTCTCCGACTTCCAGACCAGCCAGCTCTTCTGGAACAACGGCGACGGCACCTTCACCGACGGCACGCTCGCCGCCAACGTCGGCACCGACTACAACGGCATGGGCACCACCTTCGCCGACTACGACGGCGACGGCGACCTGGACTGGTTCATCACCAACATCACCGCCGAACCCGGCGTCCCCACCGCCTTCGGCGGATACAACCGCCTCTACCGCAACGAGGGCGACCGCACCTTCACAGACGTCACACTGGAAGCCGGCGTCCGCGACTCGCGATGGGCCTGGGGCACCAGTTTCTTTGATGCCGACAACGACGCCGACTTCGACCTCATCGCCACCAACGGCTACAACGGCGAAGGCTGGATCGACGACCGCACCTTCTTCTGGGAAAACAACAACGGCGTGTTTACTGACGTCTCCGACGCCTCCGGTATCACCGACACCCAGCAGGGCCGCGGCCTGGCTCACCTGGACTACGACAACGACGGCGACATCGACATCGTCGTCATCAACAACGAAGACATGCCGATCCTCTACCGCAACGACGGCGGCAACGCCCAGGACTACCTGCGCATCCACACCGAAGGCACCGCATCCAACCGCGACGGGATCGGCGCTTTCATCACCGTCACCCCCGACCTCACCCAGCCCAACGACATCATCGTCTGGGAGATCGACGGCGGCAGCAGTTTCCTGAGCCAGAACGAACACACCGCCCACTTCGGCCTGGGCACCAACGCCGACCCCGTCGACATGGTCAAGATCGAGTGGACTAGCGGCATCGTCCAGTACCTCTACGGCATCGCGGTCAACCAGACACTGACCGTCATCGAGGCCGCTGCCCTTGACGGCGACCTCGACGGTGACGGCTTCGTCGGGATCAACGACCTGAATATCGTCCTGAGCCTGTGGAACCAGACCACCGTGCCCGGCGTCCCCATCCTCGGCGACCCGTCCGCCGACGGCTTCGTCGGCATCGACGACCTGAATACCGTCCTGGCCAACTGGAACCAGGGCACGCCCCCCGGCAGCGCAACCGTCCCCGAGCCCGCCACACTTATCTTGCATGGCTTGGCCGGGCTCGCGCTCCTTAGACGCAACCGGGCATAATCCGTCGGTTTACCTGGCCGAGCGCCTGCGTATCACCTGTGCGCCAGCCAACCCCATCATCAGCACCAGTGCCCCCGGCTCCGGCACGTTGTTCACACGCCAGACGATCTGGTCCGTCGTGTTGAAGTCGCTGGTCTGAAACGTGAGCTGGTCTTGATGGTTCAAATCGCCCAGGCGAACGATTGAGAAGAAGTTATCGCTGCCGTTGATGTTGATGGTCTTGCCCGTGCGGACCAGCTCGTCGGCGATCGGGTCGCCGCCGGTGTAGATCCCGGTCTCAAAGTTTCCCGGCGAGACCTCGACGCTGGCCTGCAGCACGATTGTGCCGTTGTCGTTCAGGCGTATCTCACTGAACGACTCAAAGGACCCGCTGGTGTCCGCGATCTTGGTAAAGGAGAACGGCGTGCCGAAGGCCGACGGCGTCGACATGTAAACCCCAGGCGTCAGCGACTGCGTCCCGGCCAGCGCTCCGCCGCCGGGCAGCGGGGGGTCGAAGTACTGGATCGTGATGTTGGAATCAAGAATAAACGCGACCTCACCGAGATTATTCATCGCCAGCTTAGGCTGCACCCCGACCCCCGTGCGTTCAACAGCCGTCTCAATGCCATCCAGTCCTTCCCCGGGCGTGTCAAAGATCAGGATGCCGCGCGACAGCCCGTTGTTCGGGTCGGTGTATTCCATCTGGATGGCGACGGCCCCGGAGTCGTTGACGTCGAATTGCTGGTTATTGAAGAACGTGCCCGATCCGGCCCGCAGGACTTGTGCAGGCGCGCCCTGTGCAGCCGTATAGAGGTCGCCGTCGCCGTCCTGGATGTTACTGAAAGCAATGGTGCCGTTGCCCGACATCTTCAGGCGCGACTGCGGGCTGGGCACCGGTGGCGGGCCGAAGACCTGCTCGACCTCGAAGACGGTTGAGTAGGACGATCCGGTCGTGGTTGTCCGGTAAACGCCGCGGAAGTCGTGCGGCGCTGCGGTGCGTGTGCCGACGTAAGCCAGGTTGCCTGCGGAGTCGATCTTTACCACGGCTGGGTTGGTGTAACCGGCGGTCGTGTAGTCGGCGGTTTGTAAAGGATTGACTCCGTCGCCGGTGAAAAACACCGGCGTTGATCCGGCTGGCGGCAGGGTGTTGGCCGCAAAGACAACGGTGCCGTTCTCCGCGATCGACGGCCGGATGTTGCCGTCAATAAACTGAACCCCACCCACAAAGTCCTGCCCGATGATGTCAAAGCTCGGCGCGGCGTAGGTTCCGCCCGCCAAAGATAGCCCCAGCGCGATGGCGCTGCCCGCCCCAATAAGTCGTTGCATCATTGCCTCCAGCGGATAAGAAGAGAAAGACCGCCCGCATTGTCCCGCGTCTGCCGGGCGTGGTCAATGGGGAATCGTAATAAAACGTAAGAAATGGCTGTTAAAACAGGGTGGGCAGCGCCGAGCCTTACCCGTTTGACAGGATCACCCTCGGCCGATCAATCGTCATCAGGTCCACCGTTTGCTGCCCGTACTCCTGAACTACCATCTGCATCCCGTCCAGCCTCGACGGCAGGGCGTCCGGCCGGTGCATGTCCATCGCCATCAGCCAGTACCGCTTCTCCGTGAGGAACTGGCGGACACGCTGGTCCTGAAGGTATCCATCCTCCCCGGTCATGCAGCGGAAGTTGCCCTGCAGCAGCACGCCGCGAGCGGTGGCCTCGTCGAGGTGTTTCACCAGCATATCCAGGTCCGCAATCCCGATCCGCTCCGGGTGCGCCAGGATCGGCTGAAAGCCCTCCGCCATCAGCCAGTCCAAACCCTGATCAACATACTTCGGCCAGGTCGCTTCCCAGAAGTCCACAAGGACATACCGCGAATCCCCCAGCGTCGGCACGCCCTGTGCCTTCAACCAGTCGATCACTCCGTTAAACAAACGCAGCTCGCCACCGTCCCAGAGCGCGTATTCGATCCCACGATTGGCAAGGTCGCTAATTAACGCTTCGGTCCACCGCTTGATGTTTGCCGGGGTGTTGTCCGGGAACATGTCCGGCCAGAGGTGCGGTGTGGAGATCGTTCCGACGTAACCCGCGCCTTTTAGCATCTCAATGCTGGCGATGGATTCCTCGATCGTCTCGCACCCGTCGTCGATGCCCGGGATCATGTGGCTGTGGATGTCGATTCGGCCTGTCGTGGGGATACTCATAACTGGGTCGGGGTAGGGGGGTAATCTCGTTTGCCCATTAATACATCGCCCCGAGTATATCGCTAAGCCTTTGGGTATGAATCCATCACCCAGGTCATCTCCGTGGGCGGGTGCCCCGCCAGGTGCAGCCTCAGCCACTGCAACGCGCACATCGACGCCCGACGCCGGATCGACGGCCGATCCCCCGGCAGGCGTATCTGCACCGCCGAGGCCTCGATGGGTTCACCGCCTTTCGGCTTGTGCGCCAGACCCAGCCAGACCGTCCCGACCGGCTTGTCATCCGTACCGCCGCTGGGCCCCGCGACCCCGCTGACGGACACCGCCAAGTCCGCGCCGCTGCGTTCCAACGCCCCGGCCGCCATCGCGCAGACCACCGGCCCG
>CBDUNP010000265.1:0-4908 GCA_965368605.1 uncultured bacterium
TTCTCAAGTTAAAGACGTGTTAAACCGGCACGGCAAAATGGGCAAGAAGATCCAAGCACCAGACTGCCGCCCGGCCCTATCCCGGCTCATCCAGCCGGTACTGCTTGATCTTCTTGTAGAGCGTGCTGCGATTCACATCCAACTGCTTGGCCGTCTCCTGGCGGTTCCACCCATTGGCTTCCAACGCAGCGAGGATGATCTGCCGCTCCGGCTCCTGCAACGCCGAGGACAACGGCATCGGGTTCCATCCACCCGCCAGCGCGGGGATCACCGCCGCGCCGCTCCCTGTCACACCAGGCGCCGCCGAAGAAGCGCCCGAAAGCACCGCCCCGGGATTGCTCGCGATCACCACCTGCTCGGGCAGGTCCGTCACCTGGATCTCGTTGGCCTTGCTCAACACCACCGCACGCTCCACCGCGTTCTCCAGCTCCCGCACGTTGCCCGGCCAACCGTACTTCCGAAGCGCTTCCAACGCCTCCTCACTGAACTTACGCTGTCGCCCAAGCTCCTTGCAATGCTTCTCCAAGAAGTGGTCCGCCAGCACCGGCACGTCCCCGGCCCGGTCGCGCAACGCCGGCATCGCGATGTTCACCACGTTGATCCGGTAGTACAGGTCCTCCCGGAAATCACCCGCCTCGACCATCGCCGCCAAGGGCTGATTCGTCGCCAGGACAAACCGCACGTCCACGTGGAGCGTTTCCGTCGACCCGACCGGTTCAAACGCCTTCTCCTGCAACACGCGCAGCAGCTTCAGCTGCAACGCCGGCGTCGCCGAATTGATCTCATCAATAAACAGCGTCCCCCCGTCGGCCGCAAGACACTTGCCGGGCTTGTCGTGGTCCGCACCGGTAAACGCGCCCTTCACATGGCCGAACAACTCGCTTTCCAGAAGCGTCTCCGGGATCGACCCACAAGCAAACGTCACAAAAGGCCCGCCGGACCTCGGGCTCATCGTGTGAATCGCCCGCCCGACCATACTCTTGCCCGTGCCCGACTCGCCGGACACCAGCACCGTCGTCTTGCTCTCCGCGACCGTCTCGACCAGGTCGTACACCTTCTGCATCTGGTAGTCGTGCCCGACCAGGTTGCCCATCCCGTACCGCTCGGATAGCTGCGTCTTCAGCGACTTGTTTTCGTGGACCAGCGTGTGCTGATTCACCGCCTTGTTCACCGCCAGCCTAAGCTCGTCATCCACCACCGGCTTGGTCAGGTAATCTACCGCACCCAGGCGCACCGCCTCGACCGCCGAATCGATCTTGCCGAAACCGGTCACAACGATCGGCACCACCGACTCGTGCTTCTTGCGCATCCCCTTGAGCAGCTCCATCCCGTCGCACCGCGGCATGTTCATGTCCGCGATCAGGATGCCAAAACCCCCGCCGACCTTCTCGGTCGCGTCGTCGAGCATGGTCAACGCCTCGCTCCCGTCACAGGCGGTCGCGGTCGCGTAGCCCTCCCGGCCAAGAAAATCCGCCAGGCTCTCGGCCACGATCGGGTCGTCGTCCACAATCAAAATACGCGCTTTATCAGGCATGGTCACTCTTGGGTAGGGGGGAAGTCAGGCTCAAAACAGGACATCGAAGCACAAGCTCAACACCCCGCGGCGTGCGCGGGGACAACGCCAACACACCATCAAGGCTGCGTGCGATCTGTCGGCAAAGCGCCAACCCCAGGCCGTGTCCCGCCCCCTTGGTCGAAACATCAAACCGCACCGCACCCGCATCATTGATCAACGCCGGGTCCAGCCCCGGCCCGTTGTCACGCACACTTACGATTAAGTCATCACCCTCAACCCCCGCGACCACCTCGACCTGAAACGGCCCCGGGCAGTCCTGCGCATCCGCCCCGGAAACCGCATCCAGCGCATTGCGGATGCCGTTGGCAATAATCGGGAAGACCGGGCCGGCAGACAATGACGCCGCCGCCTCATCCACCATCAGACTCAGCGTGACCCCGTACCGCTCCGCCGCCGGGCCGTGCAACGCGACGACCTCCTCAAGCATCTGCCCAAGCGTCTGCGCACGGTCGAATAACTCCATCGGCCCCGGTGCTTTTTTCATCCAGGCGTGGATCAGCGACACCATCTGCCGCATCGCACGGTCGGTCGTCTGCAACCGCGCCAACAGCGCCTCGGGGTCCAGCGCCTCCGCCGAATGATCCAGCGCCTCCGCTCCGCCCCCGCGCAGCGTGCTGATCACGATCCCCAGATGCCGAAGCGACCCGTCCAGCAGGTTCGCAAGCTCATGCGCCATCTGGTCCGCCGCGTCCGGCGTGGACACTGATCCCGGTCCCGCCGGGCCTTGCACGTTCGTGTTGTTGTTTGGAAGCGACATCCTGTAACAGATATCGAATAAGAAACGCCCCCGGTTAAGCGCCACGTCGCGGAAAAGCAACATCTAAGCCAAACCCAGACGGTGCATCCAGACCCCACCCCCCGGCAAGAGCGCTCGGAACGGGCCCCGGGACTCGGCCCCGGTTATCGGTCGATCAAGCCGCCTCTTCGGCGTCGTCCTGCCCCGTCCATGTCGCGCTGGGCCAGTTCGAGGGCGGGTCCGCGTCCCCGTGGTGGTTGATCCGGCAACGCCGTATCCCCGCGCCGTGGACTTTCATCAACGCCTTATTAATCAGCTCCCCGGCCAGTGCCCCGGAATCAGAGGTCGCATCCGCCCCCACGTCGGCACCCGTCTTCCCCAGGCATACATTCAGCTCACACGACCGCCCCGAAGACTCAAGCCCAAGCACCGCCGCTACGATCGTGTCCCCGTCCTTCGCCAGCAGGCTGACACGGGTATTCACGTCGGCAGGCTTTAACTCGCACCCCGTCGTCTTGGCAAACTCAAGCACCGCGTCCAACTCTTCCGGGCGAAGCTGTGTCACAAGAATAGTCATAACGATCGTCCTCGTACGGCCGGATGAAAGGGCGTGGCCGCTACCGGACTATCGGCTCAAACACCCCCACGGTTTGGCTCCGATATCCAAGACAACGCGCCCGCTTTTTGTGCGCTTATGTGCATTTTCGTGGCTATCTGTTCGCCTGCAAAAGACGTTGGCCACAAAGAAGCACAAAAAGAGTAAGGCACAGATCGACACGGTGGGGCGTTACAACCCCAACGCCTCGGCATCACGGTCCGATAGCATCCCGCCATCGCTGCGCTGCTTGATCGTCCCGTCACGCTTCCATGACCGCTCGCAACGCGGCTGGTCACGCAGATCATCGACCACGGGTGAACCCAATGTGTCATCCAGAGCAAACCGGCTCACCCCACAAAGGTCCGCCAGGTCCGTCATATCAAAGGACGATAGATCCGCCCCCTTCACCCCCGGCACACACACACCGCAATCAAGCGGGTTGTCGACCCCCTTGGCCTGCCGCGCCTCCTCGATCGATTTCAGCCAGCCGTCCCGCGCCTCCATCACCGCGCCCCATCCGTCATTCATCGGGATCTGCTTCATACAGCTCACGTCCTGGAACGGCAGCAGGTGCACACACGCATCATTGTCCCCGGTCAACGCGCGCCAGGCCTCGTCCGCCGTGTGTGGCATCAGCGGCGCAAGCAGCCGGACCAGCACCGTCGACATCCGGTAGATCGTCGTCTGCGTGCGTCGTCGACGAGCGCTATCGGGGGCGTCGCAATACAGCCGATCCTTCACCGCCGTCAGGTAGACCGCGCTGAGTGTGTCGTTGCAGAAATTAAAGAGCGCCTCGTGCGCCTTTCGGAAGTTAAACCCGTCATACGCAGCCGTCACCGTGTCTGACAGCTTCGTCACCTCACGGGTCATCCACGCGTCGATGCTCGAAGCGTCCGCGTCCTCGAACCGCGTCTTGTCCTGCTTGAAGTCGAACCCATCCAGATTGCTTAAGAGGAACCGAAGCGTGTTACGCACCTTCCGGTATTCCTCGCCCGCCAGCCGGAAGTATTCACTGTCGACCTTGATGTCGTTGTCCGTGTTCAGCCCGCTGACCCACCACCGACAGACGTCCGCGCCGTAGTCCTTGAACAACACGTCCACGTCCAGCGCGTTCCCGCCGGACTTACTCATCTTCCGCCCGTCCTTGTCCACCATAAACCCGTGCGTCAGCACGTTTGCAAACGGCGGCTTGCCCTGCGACCCAAGACAAGGCAGCAGCGACAACTGGAACCACCCGCGGTGCTGGTCCGAGCCCTCCAGATACAGGTCCGTCACCGACGGCGCATCGTCCGGCCGAGCCAGACCGCGCTGACGCATCACCGCGTTCCACGACGAACCCGACTCGAACCAGACATCAAAAATATCCTTACCGACCACGAAGTCCGCAGTGTTGCCTTGCTTCGCCCAGCCCGGCGCAGCTGGATCGCCCGCCGCGTCGTAGTGCGTCAGCAAGTCCTCCGGCGAAGCCAGGAACCACGCATCGCTTCCCTTCTCACGGAACAGCTTCGCCACCGCCCGCACGCTCGCTGGGGTCAGCAAGGGCTCACCCTCGACACCCTTCGGCGGATAAAACGCCGGGATCGGCAGGCCCCACGCACGCTGTCGGCTCAAACACCAGTCCGGCCGAGAGTCCAGCATCCCACGCATCCGGTTCTTGCCCCACTGCGGGATAAACCCGACCCCCTCGGCCGTCACGTCCAACGCACGCTCGCGCATCGTGCCCGACGTGCCGTTGACATCGAACTTCTTATTCACATCCACGAACCACTGCTCGGTCGCCCGGAAGATCACCGGGCTCTTGCCCCGCCAGTCGTGCGGGTAGCTGTGGCTGAACTGCTCCGCGTGGAACAGGTGCCCGCTCTCACGCAGGCGATCCACCACCAGGTCGTTGCCCTTCCACACACTGATCCCGCGCAGCCATTCCGGGGCCGTGTCATCAAACGTCCCGTCATCCTTCACCGGGCAGTACACGTCCAGCCCCTCGCGCAGCCCGGTCTG
>CBDUNP010000266.1:0-4883 GCA_965368605.1 uncultured bacterium
GTGTTTATTCGCCCTGCGGGCCGGGGCCGGGCAGGGGGTGTGGATAATAGCTGTGAATAACTTTAAATCGCGTTATTTATGAGATTTATGTTAGATGCTAGTGGGGCGGCAGTGGGGCGAAGGTACTTAGTGAATGAATCGCATATCGTCGAAGTTGGGGATGAGATTCAGGCCGTCACGCTTCCATGAATACGGGGCGGGGAAGTAGACGAAGAAGGCACGGCCCATCATCAGTTTGCCGGGGACAATGCCTTCGCGTGAGTCGTCGTCAACCGCTTTGCCGAAGTAGTTCTGTCGTACCCAGAGGGCGCCGGGGTTGACGCCAGCGCTCTTGTTGTTGGTCGAGCCTGCGGACCAGAAGCGGCCGTCGAGGCTCAGGGGGTTGTTGTCGCCGATGCAGAAGAACTCGTTGTCGTGGATCTTCATCGGGATGATGTATTCATCCATGACATTGCCCTGGGCGTCGCGGATGAGTCCGCCCCGTGCGGGGTTGTTGTTATTGCTGGAGGCGTAGTAGAGGTCGCGGTCAAGCTCGACGCGGTGGAGGGTGGCGGGGCCGCCCTGGACCTGGATGGAGACGCGGGGGATGCGCAGGGGCCTTGGACGGCTGATCAGTTCGTCGGAGGTCAGGCTGTCGGCGTATCGGTACAGCAGCTCGCGTTTGCCGTCGATCCAGATGCTCAGTTCCTGGTCCACCGACCAGAACTCGATCGGGGTGGTGCGCCCGGGTTTCAGCGCGGACGCCTGGTAGCTGATGAGCTCCAGCGGTTTGCCGGACTCAGTGTCGAGTGCGGACAGGGTGAGTTTGCCGTCGGTGGCGATGGTCGCGGTGACGGTCTGTGTCTCGCTGGTGAGGCGGGTCTGTGTCGAGAGGCTGATCGATTGTGTTTCAGGCTCTGGCTGGAAGGCGACCGCGAGGCGGATGTCTTCGATGTCGTCGCCGAAGTTGTGGATGTCGTACTGGTTGTAGGCGTAGGTGCCGGGGACGGAGAAGTGCGAGCCTTCTTTGAAGTCGAAGTTGATCTGCCCGGTGCCGCCGCCTTTGAAGGCATAGCTGCGGCGGTTATCAATGTCCCAGTCGCCGGAGTCGACGACCCAGGGGGTGGACCATTTGTTGCTGCTGGCTCGTTCGCCGGGGCCCTTGAACTTGCCATGGTCACGGGGGACGTACTGGCTGTGGTAGATCGGTTGCCAGACGGCCCGCTGGACCTTGGGGCTCAGGGTCTTGCGAGCGATGTTCCAGTCGGTTTCGCCTTCGGTCTGGTAGTAGACGTTGCCGTCGAGCAGGCGGATGGACTCGTTGGGCAGGCCGACGAGGCGTTTGATGTAGTTGGTACTGGGTTCCTGGGGGGCCTTGAAGACGACGACGTCCCATCGTCGTGGCTCGCTGACGGTGTAGATGTATTTGTGGACCAGGATCCGGTCGCCCGGGAGGGGCTTTTTGTGGTCGGTCATGTCGATGCTGTACCGACACATCGGGCAGACGGCGCCGCCTCTCCATTTCGCAGGTTTAGCTATCTGGCCGCTGTAGTCGTATGTATCGTCGTGATCTTTGCTGTGGTTGATATTGAAGTGGTAGCCGCACTGGTCGCAGTCGACGCGGTGGTGTGCGCCCAGGAGCGTGGGGGCCATGGACCCGGTGGGGATGACGAAAGCCTCGACGACGTAGGCCCGGAAGACGAAGGCCAGGATGAAGGCGATAATGATGGACTCGAACGTCTCTTTGATCGTCTCGTCGGGGCTGGGGTGGGCAGGCGCGGTGGTGGTTTGCTTCACAGGTGGGCTGGCCCTACTCTTTGTGCTTAAATCGGCATTTAGCCGGTGGACGGTCGGGACCGGCCCCGATCGTGTGTGGCGGATTGTAGCGGCAACGGCCGGTTGTTGCCGACATTGGACCCGGTTATGCCGGTCTTTTGACCGATCTCGGTGGCCGGGCAGGACCGGGAGAGTCCGGGGTACTCCCGGGGGCAGGGGAAACTCCGGGGGGGCCCGTGAAAACGGATTCATCGGGCATTACGGCTACAGACCTTTACGAGTGAACACAGACCTATGTTCAGCGCCCAATTCTTCGTCAGCATGGTTTTGATCGCCGTTGTCCAGCACATGATCCTCGGGGGGTGTGCGTACCTGATCTTCCTTGAGCGGAAGGTGGCGGCCTGGACCCAGGACCGTGTTGGGCCGAACCGGACGAACTTTTCGTTTGGCCAGGACAATATCTGGAAGAAGCTTCGGCTGAACTTCATGAACACCGCGTTCTTCTTCGGGCTGGGCCAGGCCCTGGCGGACGGGATCAAGCTGTTTGTGAAGGAAGATTACACGCCGCCGCACGTGGATAAGATTTTGTTTTGTTTGGCCCCGATCCTGGCGGTGGTGCCGGCGATTGTGGGCTGGGCGGTCGTGCCCTGGGGCGGGGTGTATGACTTCCCGGGGCTGACGCTCTTTGGTTACGAGATCGCCGAAGCCGGACGCACCATCGTCACGGTGGCTCCGATCAGCATCGGCGTGATCTTCATGCTCGCGGTGTCGTCGCTAGGCGTCTACGGCGTCGTGCTGGCGGCCTACGCTTCCAACAACAAGTACTCCTTCCTGGGCGGGCTTCGCGCCACGGCCCAGATGCTCAGCTACGAGATCCCGATGGGCGTCTGCGTGATCGTGGCGATCCTCTGCTTCCGCAGCAGCGACACGACCGTGATCGTTTCGCAGCAGGTCGGGGGGGCCTGGGGGATCATGATCCACCCGTTGCTGGCGATCATCTTTTTTACCTGTGTGCTGGCCGAGACCAACCGCGCCCCGTTTGACCTCGCCGAGGCAGAGCAGGAACTGGTCGGCGGGTTCCACACCGAATACAGCTCGATGAAGTGGGCGCTGTTCTTCCTGGCCGAGTACATGCACATGATCGCCGGGTCGGCGTTCTTCACGATCCTGTTCCTGGGCGGCTGGGACATCGCCCCGATGATGACCGTGATGTCGGGGATGAGCATCCTGCCGGACGTCGCGGGGGCGGGCGACCAGGCCTGGTGGGTCGGGCTGCTGATTATCTTCATTAAGCTGAACGTGTTTATCGGGAAGATCCTGGCGCTGCTGTTCCTGATGATGTGGATCAGGTGGACGCTGCCACGTTTCCGGTTTGACCAGTTGATGAAGCTGGCGTGGCGCGGGCTGATCCCGATCACGCTGGCGGTGATGGTGGGCACGGGCCTGCTGGTGTATATGAAGTTTGATGTGGCGACGTACTGGTGGCTGTACACGGCGTTGAATGTGGTGGTCGGTTTGGGGGCGGCGGCGATCGCGCCCTACATGCCGGGCAAGAGCACCAACGAGCGTATCCCGCTGGCCGGCTCGCGGTTCAATCCGCCGGTGGAAGCCCAGGTTTCCTAGACCGGCTAAGGCCTGGCTGGACCAGCCAATCCGTGGTCAACATAGCGGGTTTTGACCTTGAATGTGAACGGAATATGAGCGTGTCCCGGCAGATCGTCAGGCCGGGTGTTTTTGCGTTGACATCGGCGGTTTGATCTTGATGATAGTGGTCGGATTCTTTGGCCCCTCTCTGGGGCTGAGCTTGGATATTCATCCTGACGCGTGAGGCCTGAAAGGGGGCTTTGGTGATTAAGTTTCGATGCGGCGAATGTAATCAGAAGATGGGCGTGCCGGAGAAGTACGCGGGGCGTGGTGTGAAATGCACCAAGTGCGGCGTCGGGGTGAAGGTGCCCGAACTGGAACCGCCGGAGCTGGACGCCTCCGAGCTGGTCCCGCTGGATTCGGCGGACGATGGGCTTGATTCTTACGACATGGAGGACTCGCACGGCGACGGCGGGGACTTGTTCGATGGCCCGTATATGCTCGCGGAACTCGCCGGCCCCGCAGGCGGTGCGGCGATCGTTGCGGCGCCGGCGGCCGAGGCGGCTGGCGGCGGGGGCTCGTGCCCGAGTTGCGGCGCGGGGGTGGGCCCCAACGCGGTGATCTGCATCCAGTGTGGCCACAACCTCAAGTCCGGCGGGAAGACCAAGATCAAGGTCGGCAAGGACCGGGTCGGCGGTGGCGGGATCGAGTGGGGGTTCTCCGGCCGCACCATCGTGGCATGGCTGCTCGGTGCTGTGGTCGGCGGCGTCTGTGTCGTCGTCTGGCTGGTCCTGGCAATGCTCACGGCCAAGCAGAACAGTTACCTGGCCTGGGGCACCGGTGGGCTGATCGGGCTGACCGTGGGGGCCGTGCATCAGCGCCGGAGCATCGTGGCGGGGATCGGCGCGGTTGTCCTGGCGCTGTGCAGCGTCGCGGCGGTCAAGATGGTCTTTGTGCTGGTGCTCTCGGTGGTGTCTGCCGGGATCGGGATGATGGACGAGATGACTCAGATGAATATCGACGCGGCCATGGACGATCCGGCGGTGTTTGTCGAGGTTTACCAGGACCACATGTACAGCGAAGAGCTGTTCGAGCCCGAGCTTCAGGGGCGGGTGGACACCTATTACGAGAATTATGAAATCGACTTTGTCGATGGTGAGATTGTCGAGTCAGAGATGGACGAGCAGCTTGTCGCCGACCTGGAACAGGCGGTGCAGACCGAGATCGGCGGCATGAGCGAGGAAGACAAGCGGGCTTTCCTGGAGGGCTACTACGGGCTTGACGAGATGATCGAGGCGGACGCGGAGGACGAGATCGACATGGATGAGCTTCGGGACATGAACCCGCTGCTTGCATCATTGTCTTGGTTTGATGCGCTGTGGATCCCGTTGTGCATCTTCTCAGCGTACATGTCGGGTCAGGGCAAGGAATGATCGTAGGCGGGACATGGGGCTCGCTTTAATCAGACTAAAACCAAGACGGATGCCCATTTTTCTGGGCATCCGTCTTTTTTGTTTTTGAATGTTGGCAGGGGGTTAATCGCC
>CBDUNP010000267.1:0-4873 GCA_965368605.1 uncultured bacterium
AGGCCCTGCCGAATCGGTTACGCACCATCGGCGTCACCGGCACCGCCGGGAAATCGACGACGACCGCGATGATCGGCCATGTCCTGACAAATACTCTCCCTCAGCCCCCGGCTCTGCCGGGGAATCAATCCACGGGAATAACGCCCCGCGTCTGGGTCGGCGGCAACATCGGCGGGTCATTACTCGAATCCGTGGAGGAGATCGGCTCGGACGACTGGGTCGTGTTAGAGCTCTCCAGCTTCATGCTCCACGGCCTGCGCGATGATAAGTGGTCGCCCCATATCGCGGTCGTCACCAACATCGACGTGAATCACCTGGACTGGCACGGCACCTTCACCGCTTATGTCAAAGACAAGCAGGTGATCCTCGATCACCAACGCCCCGATCAGGACGCCGCCGTCCTCGGCCCCAATCTCAGTGATTTCGTCAAACCGAATACGGATCAAGTGATTATCCGCGAGAAACAGACGCTCGAAGAGATCGCGCCGCACAACATCGTCCTGCCCGGGTTCCACAACCGCAGCAACGCGACGCTCGCGGTCGATGTGGCTGAATTGGTGGGCGTAAGCCGGGCAGAAGCTGAAACAGCACTAGCCGATTTCACGGGCCTGCCGCACCGGTTACAGTTCGTGCTGGAGTATAACGGCGTGCGTTACTACAACGACTCGAAATGCACGACCCCGGAAGCCGCGCAGCTTGCGATCGAGAGTTTTCATCTCGGCACGGCTCACATCATCCTCGGTGGGTACGACAAGGGCAGTGATCTAAATGACTTGGCATTTAAGTCGGCAGTTGGGTGTGCGGGCGTCTATACGATTGGGGATACAGGCGAGAATATACGCAAGTGTGTTGAGGCAGTTGTTGCCCGAAGCGGTGTGCCCTGCGAGGTCCAGGCGATTCTGGGCTGCGGCGAGTTAGACGTTGCTGTGCGCGAAGCGGTGAAGCGGGCGCAGCCTGGGCAGGTCGTCTTGCTGAGCCCGGGGTGTGCGAGCTGGGACCAGTTCGACAACTACGAACGGCGCGGCGAGCGGTTTATTGAATTGGTGA
The DNA here is from genome assembly GCA_965368605.1 of uncultured bacterium. Lineage (GTDB taxonomy): Bacteria > Planctomycetota > Phycisphaerae > Phycisphaerales > Phycisphaeraceae > JAJRRS01. The sequence continues at coordinate 1,048 of CBDUNP010000267.1, forward strand.
AGCAGTTGACGGTATAACCGCGAAGGCGCGAAGAGCGCGAAGTAAGAAAAGATTTTTGGCCCACAGATTGTCACAGATTCAAGCCAGATTAAGAAAACGTAGCTCAGACACATCTTCAATCTGCGCAAATCTGTGAAAATCTGTGGGCCAATTCTTCTCCTCGTTTTCTTTCTTAGCGATCTTCGCGCCTTCGCGGTTTTTTCCTCATTTTGCCTTGGCAACAAAAAGCCCCGTCCAAAAAAAGCGACGGGGCGGAGGGAGAAAGAATCTGGAGTGGTTGGCCGACTCCTGCGGCCTGAACCAGCATCGGCGTACCGGGGCCGAAGCCATGAATACAAGGGCCCGTGGTCAGATTCCGGGCTCTTGCGGTGACTTGGGCTTTGAAAATACCCGGGCGGAACTCCGGGAGGTGGTGGCGAGGGTGGGTGGGATCAGCCGTTGAACGGGCCGACGGGGAGGGCGGCCATCTTCCAGGCGGCGACGACCATCAAAGCGATGAACGCGATGCGGACCTGTCTAAGCGGCAGGCTGTGGGTCAGCGACGCGCCCAGGCGTGCCCCGAACCAGGCGGTCGGTGCGAGCATGGCGGCGATGACCAGGCTCATCTGCCAGGTGACGGTGCTGGTCTCGTTGGCGTGCTGGGCGAGGGTTGCGTTTTTGTAGATCGCGCCGATGCTGGCGCTGATGCAGATGATGGCGGAGGAGTTGCCGATGCAGCTGCGCAGGGGGAGCCTGAGGAGCACCTGTTGCAGCGGGACCGCAACGCCGCCTCCGCCGACCCCCAGGAGCCCGGCGACGCTGCCCATCACGACGCCGACGGCGGAGCTGCGCGCGGGTGTGATTTTTTGTTGGTCGACGTTCTCTGTGGTCTTGTTGGCACGCAGCTTCTGGATGTTCAGGATGATGACGTAGACCATGAAACCTGCGAGGATGCGCCCAAGCCATCGGCCACCCTCCGGCCCCTCAAAAACAGGGAGGTTGCTGACCCACACGCCGACGATAACGAAGACCAGCGCCGCCGGGAGCATCCAGACAAGCACGTCCGGCACCAGCGCCCCGGCCTTGCGGTGGCGCAGGGTCGCGGGGATGGAGACGGCGACGTTGACGATCATCGCGGCGGCCTGAAACAGGTGTTGATTCGGATCGGGTGTGCGGTCCAGCGAGAACAGCACGGCGAGCCCGGGGATCATCACGACACTGCCCCCGACCCCGAGCATCCCACCCAGCACGCCGGCGATGACGCCGAGCAGCACGAGGAAAATCAGGGCGACGGGATCAGACAGCAGGGCGGTCATGCGAGATTAGGCTTGCAATCAAGGGATTTTGGGGACTTTGGATTCCACGTCCGCCAGCCGGTCGGGGACGGGCTGACGGGCCAACTCGTAACACATTTTTTCATATTCGTCGGTGACACGTTCCCATGAGTAAACACGGGCGGCGTGGGCGGTGGCCTGGTCGCGAAGGGTTTGGGCCCCGTCGGGGTTGGTAAGTACGTGGTTGAGCACGGGGAGAAGTGCATCGGCACCTCCGGGGCCGTGGTAGCTCAGGCCGTTGCCGTCGATGGTCTGGAGGTTGACGGGTGTGTCGTTGACGATGCAGCAGTTGCCCATGGCCATGGCTTCGATGAGCGCCGGGTGCGTCCCGCCGACGCCGGTGGTGGCGACGTAGGCGTAGGCGTTGGAGCCCAGTTCGCGGTAGCCCTCGCCGAAGACGTAGCCCGTGAAGATGATCCGTTCGTCGCCGCCGGCCAGGTCGCGCAGCTCCTGCTGATATTCCTCGGCATACGGCGCATCGCCGACGATGACACACTTCATGTCTGTATCGGTTTTTGTAAACGCCTCGACCAGGTGATGTGCGTTGTTCTCCGGGACCAGTCGGCCGACGAAGAGGATGTAGCGCTTGTCCTCAAGGCCGTACTGTGCCAGAGTTTCCCCGGGCGGGAGTTTCTCGATGTCGGACCCGTAGACGATGTACGGCGGGGCGGTGCCGGTCTTGTTCTTGTAGTACGCCTGGACCAGCGGGCTGTCGGTGAGGTAGAGGTCCGGGGCGAACTGGGCGAACCACTCGGCGAACTGGATGTACTTCTTCGCCAGGCTGTTCCACTTGTCGCGTTTCCAGTCCAGCCCGTCGACGTTCAGCGCGGTTTGTGTGCCGATCAGCCGGGGGATCCAGGTGACGGGGCTGTTGCCGGCGATGAAGTACAGCCCGACGTGGTAGCCTTCTTTCAGCGCGTGGATCGACGACAGGAAGCTGTGGAACAGCGTGTCCAGGTACTTGTTCTGGATCGTCGGCAGCTTGACCAGCCGCATGCCCAGGTAGTCGTCGTCGGGGTGGGTGATGTGGTGCGTCCGGCAGTAGACGGTGACGTCGTGGCCGCGTTGGGCGAGGCGTTGGCCGAGCTGCTCGACGCAGGTCTCGAACCCGCTGTAGCTGGCGGGAACCCCGCGTGTCCCTAGCAGGGCGATCTTCATGGGTTTGTCTTCTGAGTTCATGGAAGCGGGATAGTATAGGGGCAATGGGGGCAGGGGGTTAGTCGCTGGTGGCGTGTGATTGGTTAGCGGCGGAACGTGGATTACCTATCGCAGATTGAATAACGATCTATCCATGTCTACGATGGCGGTTTCACGGCCGCAAACACCCATGACTAACCCCGCCCTCCCCAACCTGATCATCGCCGGCGTCAATAAGGCCGGCACCACCTCGCTGTACGCGTACCTCAGCCAGCACCCGCAGGTCGGAGCCTCGGCCATCAAAGAGACCTGCTACTTCCTGCCACTGCGCTACGGCGAGCCGATGCCCGGCATCGAAGCCTACCACGAGCAGTTCCAGGCCGTCACCGACAAACCTGTCCGCTTCGAGTCTACGCCCGGGTATTTCTACGGCGGCCCACCGCTGATCGGCGGGATGCGCGAGGCGCTGGGGGATGACCTGAAGATCGTCCTGATCTTCCGCGAGCCGGTGGGGCGGCTGGTGTCGTTCTTCAACTTCAAGAAGAGCACGCTGGAACTGCCGGCGGACCTGACACTCAAGCAGTATGTAGAAGATTGTCAAAGCAAGTCGGCTGAAGACCTGCGTCAGCGCGAGAATAACCCGTGGTTCGGCCTGGCGGGCGGGAAGTATGCGGATTATCTCACGCCCTGGACCGAAGCTTTCGGTGACCGTCTGAAGATTTTGTTCACAGACGACCTGCACCGCGACCCGAAAGCGGTCCTGCGTGACATCTGCGTTTTTGTCGGTGTGGATGAAGGCCCGGTCGGACAGATGGACCTGACACGTGCTAACAAGAGCACGCACTACCGTTTCTCCGGGCCGCAACGCCTCGCCTTGGCGATGAACAAAGCGGGCGAACGGTTCTGGCGGTCGCACCCGAAGCTGAAAAAAACATTGCGTGAATTGTATTACCGTATCAACGGCCGACCGTTCACGGCCGAGGATGACCCGGAAACCATTGAGGCGCTTCGGGCTTTCTACGAACCCTACAACGCACGCTTCGCCGAACAGATCCGGGCCGCGGGTTACCACGACCTGCCCGGCTGGCTTACACCACAACCCATCGGGAGCCAGGCTTGATCGCGCAACTCGATCCAGACTACATCAAGACCCGGCCGACCAAGGCGCTCTCGCGCGTCGTGGCGCATCTGCTATTGCAGGGCCGACCGCTGACGACCTCGATGCGCTGGCTGAACCCGCTATTGATGGCGCAGTACGGCGTGGCGAAGCGGCTACCGATGCTGCGCAAGGTCGATGCCCCGGTGTTCGTGCTCGGCACGGGACGCAGCGGGACGACGATCCTCGGCAAAGTCTTGGGGATGCACCGCGACATGCT
>CBDUNP010000268.1:0-4826 GCA_965368605.1 uncultured bacterium
CGGCTCCTTGAGTCGGTCGATCCCGATCAGCCCGGCGAGTATCAGGAAGCACGCCGGGACGAGGTAGAACGCGGTGCGCAGGTCGCCGGTCTGGTTGCCGACATACCCCATCAGCCAGGCGAAGACCCCGCAGCCGGGCACGCCCGCGCAGGACAGCAGGATAAAGAGCATCGTCGAGTCCAACGTGGGCAGGCGGTCTGCGCTGTAGCTCTGGACGCTTGGCCAGAACGGCGCGGTGGCGATCCCCGACAGAAACAGCAGGCCGAACAGCAGCCAGAGGTTTGTCAGCAAGGGGAACAGGCACGTGATTGCCGCCGCCGCCAACGCGGACCAGAAGACCATCTTCCGCAGCTGGTGCTGTCGGATCAGATACCCCCACCCGGTCCGCCCAATAAACATCCCCCCCGCGAAGCACGCCGTGCCCACGCCGCCGGCCCAGGCCGCGTCGAGAAAATTAAGCTGGATAAAACTTGCGCACCAGAACGTCAGGCTGAACTCGCCACCGCCGGCGAAGAACATCGCCACGAAAAACAGCCAGAACCGCCGTGTGCGTAGTATCGCTTTGGCCTGCCCCCAGACTTCGCGGCCCCGGACGGGATCTTTCAGTTCGGGGTACGCAGGGCCATTGAGCCGGGGGAACAGCATCATCCCCGCCGCGATAAAGATCAGCACCGCCACCGCCGCGACCAGCACCCGCCAGGAAACACCCATTGATATCAGGCCGCCGGTTGCAAGCACCGTCACCAGCACGCCGATCGACCAGAACGAGTGGGTAAAGTTGATATACCGACCGGGCTCTTCCGGGTGCAACGCCTGCACAAAAGGTGTCGCCAGCCCCTCGATCACGCCCTCGCCCATCCCCGCGATCATTAGCGCCAGGAACAGCACCCCATACACGGGTGCCCACGCGCACAGCAAGACGCCCACCCCCATCACGGCGACCGCCACCCCCATCGTTGGACGCTTGCCCCACCGCCCGGCCGCGAACCCGCATAGCAACATCGTCGCGACCATCGGCAGGGTCCGCCCCAGGTGTAACGCCCCACCGGCCGACATCCCGCCCTCTTCAAGTGTGAAGCCCAGGTCTCTGGCCAGCGGAACCAGCGCCACCGGGAGCACCACCGACCCCGCGGCGTAAGAAAAAAAACTTACAAACGCCGCGTAGTCGTACCGCCTAAACACCATCTTGCCCAACAGCGACCTCTCTTCACGTGCGGTCATTCATTAGTACGAATCATTTTCCGCCAGGAACACATCAGTGTACCCCGCCGTTTATGGCTTAGCGCTCACTCAAATCCATGCCTCATCCTCTAACTTCACCTTGACGGCTGATCGGACACTTGGGATTATCACCTGTCCATGTCGCTTCATATCGCGGTCGGGTTTCTCAGCATGGTTCTACGTCGGCCGGCATCCTAAAGCAGGAGCAGCACCTTGAAGTACCTCGTATCACTGGATCAAGGCACGACCAGTTCGCGCGCTATTGTCTTCGATCGAGGGGGTGCCATCGTATCGATGGCTCAGAAAGAGTTTGAGCAGATCTTCCCAAGGCCCGGGTGGGTCGAGCACGATGCCAACGAGATATGGTCCAGCCAGTCGGGGGTGATCGCTGAGGCTCTCGCGGCGAAGAATATCCGAGCCAAGGACGTGGCTGGTGTCGGGATCACCAATCAGCGCGAGACGGCGGTAGTTTGGGACAAGAAGACCGGCGAGCCTATCGGTCATGCGATCGTCTGGCAGGATAAGCGGACCGCGGGGCACTGCGACCGGCTTCGGGCTGACGGGCTGGCGGAGCTATTCCTTAAGAAGGCCGGGCTGGTGCTGGATGCGTATTTCTCGGGGACGAAGATTGCGTGGATGCTTGACAACATCCCCGGCGCACGTGATCGGGCCGAGCGCGGCGAGCTAGCGTTTGGGACGGTCGATAGCTGGCTGGTCTACAAGCTGACCGAGGGCGGGCTGCACATCACAGACTATTCCAATGCGTCGCGCACACTGTTATTTAACATCCACACGGGCGACTGGGACGACGAGCTGCTTGGGGCATTGAACATCCCACGTAGCATGCTCCCGGAGGTTCGGCCTAGTTCGCAGGTGTATGGGGACATCAGCGATGGGTCCGTGCTTAACGGCACACCGATCGGGTCGCTTATCGGGGACCAGCAGGCGGCGACGATGGGCCAGGTCTGTATCGAGCCGGGGCTTGCGAAGAACACCTACGGCACCGGCTGCTTCCTGTTGATGAACACCGGCGCGGAGGCGATGAAATCGAAAAACAAACTGCTGACCACCGTTGCCTGGAACCGTGACGACACCACGACCTATGCGTTGGAGGGCAGCGTCTTTGTCGGCGGCGCCATCGTGCAATGGCTGCGCGACGGGTTAGAGATCATCAAGGCGTCGCCCGATGTGGAGGGGTTGGCGTCCAGCGTGGCGGATTCCGGCGGGGTGTATTTTGTGCCGGCGCTGGTGGGGCTGGGCGCGCCGGACTGGGATTCATATGCGCGTGGCGCGATCCTGGGGATCACACGGGGGACGACCTCGGCCCACATCGCGCGGGCGGCGCTGGAGGGGATCGCGTATCAGGTGGCCGACCTGGTCAGCGCGATGGAGTCGGACTCGGGCGCGAAGCTCAAGGAACTGCGCGTGGATGGCGGGGCGGCGGCGAATAATCTTTTGTTGCAGTTCCAGGCGGACATCCTCCAGACACCTGTGGTTCGGCCGACGGTGCTGGAGACGACCGCGCTGGGGGCGGCGTATCTGGCGGGATTGGCGACGGGGTATTACGCGTCGATCGACGACGTGCGTTCGCACTGGCAGGCCGACCGCACGTTTGAGCCGGCGATGCCCGCAGGTCGGGCGCGTGCGTTGCGTGAGCGTTGGCGGCAGGCGGTGGACCGTGCCAAAGGCTGGGAGCCCAAAGACAATGTCTGACCTTCTCCGTATCAGAATCTTATTTGCTTAATGAACAGCACAGATAAATCTGGAGGACTTATATGAGCCCATTCGTCGCAGAACTGATCGGTACCGCCCTGCTGTTGCTGTTGGGGACCGGTGTTGTGGCCAACGTCGTGCTGACCGGGACCAAGGGCAGCAACTCTGGCTGGATTGTCATCACCGCGGGGTGGGGTATGGCGGTGTTCGTGGCAGTTGCTTGCGTCGGGCAGTACTCGGGCGCCCATATCAACCCGGCGGTGACGATTAGTCTGGCGATAACGGGCGCTTTTCCTTGGGAAGATGTGGGCAGCTATATCATAGCGCAGATAATCGGCGCCTTCCTTGGTTCATCGCTTGCCTTCTTCGCTTACTACAAACACTACGCGGCTTGCGATGATGCGGCGATGAAACTAGCGACATTCAGCACCGGGCCAGCAATACGATCTCCTGGTTGGAACATCGTGACCGAGGCATTGGGTACGTTTGTCTTACTTATCGCGGTGCTGCATTTTGCCCACCCTGATGCGTCAACGATTAGTGGTGAGCCGATTACTTTTAACGGTGAATCTGTTGCGGTCGGGCTTGGCTCGGTCGGTGCGATCCCAGTAGGGCTGTTGGTTTTTGCGATCGGTTTGTCGCTCGGTGGGCCGACGGGCTATGCGATCAATCCGGCACGCGACCTTGGGCCTCGTATCGCGCATGCGTTGCTGCCGATCCCCGGCAAAGGCTCGAGTGACTGGTCGTATGCCTGGGTTCCTATCGTGGGTCCACTGATCGGCGGTGCCTTGGCGGCGGGTGTGCATGTGCTGGCGGCGGGTTGACTCTGGGTTGCTATGATTCTGAGTAGGTTGCAAGGGCTCGTTCTTAACCCAATAGGTGTTTTGCACGATGAGTAAACGCACATTAAACGTTGCCTTGATCGGTTCGAAGTTCATGGGCCGGACGCACTCCAACGCCTACCTCAAGGCCCCAATGCATTTTGATCTTCCGCTCGAGCTGGTGATGCACACGATCGCGGCACGTGACAAGGCGGACCTGGAAGTATTTGCGCCGCGCTGGGGCTGGCGGGATTACACGACGCGGTGGCAGGACGTGATCGATAACGACGAGATCGGCCTGGTGGATATCGGCACGCCTAATCATGTTCACCGTGACATGGCGATCGCGGCGCTGGAGGCCGGCAAGCACGTCGCGTGTGAGAAGCCGTTGGCGAACACATTGGATAATGCGCGGGCGATGCTCAAGGCAGCGAAGAAGGCGCAGCAATCCAAGGCGAAGAACAAGACGTTCGTCTGGTACAACTACCGGCGTTGCCCGGCGGTGGCGCTGGCGTATCAGATGGCGCGTGCGGGCAGGCTGGGGCGGATTTATCACGTCCGCTGTTTTTACCTGCAGGACTGGGCCGGGTCTGACACGCCGATGCTCTGGCGGTTTAAGGGGAATGTTGCGGGTTCGGGGGCGCTGGGTGATCTTTGCGCCCACTCGATCGACACCGCGCGTTTCATCACGGGCGACGAGATCAGCGAGATCAACGGCGCGATCCTCAAGACGTTTATCAAGGAGCGTGTCGTGCTGGCGGGCGGCGCGGGTGGGGAGATCTCCGGCCGAGGCGCGAAGACCGCGAAGAAGAAGGCGAAATCCACGGTCGATGACGCGGTGCTGTTTACCGCCGAGTTCAAGGGCGGCGCGATCGCGACGTTTGAGGCCTCACGTGTATCCACCGGCGACAAGAACGGCAACCGGATCGAGATCCACGGCGACAAGGGGGCGATCCGTTTTAACTTCGAGCGGATGTGTGAGCTGCAGTGGTACGATTCCACGCTCCCCGCTTCTGAGCAGGGCTGGTCGACGATCAACGTCTCGGGCGACAGCCATCCATACGCCGAGGC
>CBDUNP010000269.1:0-4805 GCA_965368605.1 uncultured bacterium
CGAGGTTTGACACCCCCCGCCGCGTCCCTAAACTGATGCAGACTTTTCGGCAGAGCCGACCGTGACGAGGCCCCCTGGGCCGAGGCGCGGACAGCAGAAGGGTTTTGCGTGGCCGACCGGCGGTACGCCCCTTCGAGTTCACCGAGAATGGCCGGACCCCATCCCGGAGCCTCCCGCTCCCGCTAGAGGGTCTCTAACTAGCCGACGAGGCTTATGATTAAGACCAACTAGGCCCGTAGTGTAATGGTAACACCCTAGTTTTTGGTACTAGTATTCAAGGTTCGAATCCTTGCGGGCCTGTTATTTGTTTTTTTAATCGCACTCACGACAAAGGCGTAACCCGTGTCCGATGTCTTACACAACTCTGATCTAAGCGGTCGCCCCGCACCGCAGGCTGTGATTATGGCGGCCGGCAAAGGCACACGCATGGGCGACGGCGATCTCCCGAAGGTGCTTTACCCCGTGGCTGACAAGCCGATGCTCTGGTGGGTCGTGAAGGCCTGCCAGGACGCGGGGGTGTCCCGGTGCGTGGTAGTCGTCGGCTACAAAGCAGACGATGTCCGCGAATCGCTCAACGGCGTCGAGGGCATCGAGTTCGTCGACCAGGGCGATCCCAAGGGCACGGCTCACGCGGCCCAGGTGACCCAGCCGCTCTTTGAAGGGCAGCCGGAGACGGACCTGTTCGTCCTCGCGGGCGATGGGCCCTTGATCCGTACGAAGACGCTGGCCCGCCTGCTGGAGGTCCACCGCCGACGCGGCGCGGCGGCCACGCTGGCGACCAGCATCATCGAAGACCCCACGGGCTACGGCCGAGTCATCCGCAGCGCCGACGGCGGGCTTGAACGCATCGTCGAACAGAAAGACGCCACGCCCGAGCAGCTCCTGGTCAACGAAGTCAACCCAAGCTATTACTGCTTCAGCAGCGGCTCACTTTTCTCTGCACTGGATGAGGTGAAGTCCAACAACAGTCAGGGCGAATACTACATCACCGACGTCCCCGCCATCCTCAAGGACCACGGCAAGAAGGTCGAGGTCGTCGAGGCAGTGCCCGCGGAGGACGTCTTGAGCATCAACACCCAGGAACAACTCGCCGAGGTCGACGCCATCCTACGGCAGCGTCTGGCGGGTGAATCGGTAGGGGCCGCTTAATGAGCAATGCAGACAAAGACCAGTTGAAGATCTTCTGCGGCCGCGCCAGCCGGGCCTTGGGCGAGTCGATCTGCCGATCGCTTGACCTACCGATGGGCCAGGGGCACACCGAGATGTTCCCCGACGGCGAGATCCTCATCAAGATCGAGGAAGACGTGCGCGGGCGGGACTGCTTTGTCATCCAATCGACCTGCCACCCGGTCAACGCGAACCTGATGGAGCTGCTGATCTACATCGACTGCCTGAAGCGGGCCAGCGCCCGGCAGATCACGGCGGTCATCCCGTACTTTGGCTACGCCCGCCAGGACCGCAAGGACGAGGGACGCACGCCCATAACCGCGAAGCTCGTCGCCAACCTGATCACCGCCGCCGGTGCGGACCGTGTCCTGACGATGGACCTACACGCGGCACAGATCCAGGGGTTCTTTGATATCCCGGTGGACCACATGACGGCCCTGCCGGTCATCCTCGAACACGTCGAGAAACTCCGCAAAGACCTCGGCCCCATGTGCCTGGTCAGCCCGGACGTCGGCAACGTCAAGACCGCCAGCGCCTACGCGACCGCGCTGGGCGACGAGATCGCGATCATTGATAAGCGTCGCAAGAGCGGCACCGTCGTCGAGTCGGCGAACATCATCGGCGATGTTAAGGACAAGACCGTGTTGATGGTCGACGACATGATCTCGACGGCCGGGACGATCTGCGAAGCCGCCAAGCTTGTCACCGCCAAGGGCGCGCGTGACGTGATCGCCGCCTGCACCCACCCGGTCCTGGTCGGGCTGGCGATGGAACGCCTGCAGGAAGCACCGATCAGCAAGGTCATCGTGACCGACACGATCCCGTGCGGTTCGCGGTGTGCACCGATCCAGGACAAGCTCGTGGAGCTGTCCGTCGCCGACCTGCTGGGCAAGGCCATGCACCGCATCCACCACAACATGTCGCTGTCGAGCCTGTTCAGGGTCGATGGCGGAAGCAAACGATAAAAGACGAACGAACAACCGAAACTTATTACAACCAGGCAAAAAACGCCAGATACGGAGATGACACCATGAGCACTGCAACACAACCCGCCATTAACGCCGAAGTCCGCGAACGGACCGGCACCCGCTACGCCGCACGCATCCGCGCCGACAAGAAGATCCCCGCGGTGATCTACGGCCATAAGCAGGACCCCGTCCATGTGGCGGTGGACGCCAAAGAGATGATCGCCCTGCTGCGTCACAACGCGCACCTGATTGAAGTCAGCACTGCTGGCAAGACCGAGCCCTGCCTGGTCAAGGACATCCAGTGGGACCACCTGGGCAAGAATATCATCCATATCGACCTGGCGCGTGTGGACCTCAGCGAAGAGGTCGAGGTCGAGATCGAGATCGAACTGGTCGGCGACGCCATCGGCCTCAAGGAAGCCGGCGCCATGCTCGACCAGGCCAGCAGCACCGTCACGGTCAAGTGCCGTGCCGACGCGATCCCCGAGAGCCTGACCCACGATGTCAGCGAGATGGGCGTCGGTGATTCGCTGCTGGTCTCCGGCCTGACACTCCCCGCCGGCGTCACCGCCGCAAGCGATCCGGACACCCTGATCGCCCACCTGACGATCTCCAAGGCCGGTGCCGAAGAGGACGAAGCCGCGGCAGCCGAAGGCGGCGACGAGCCGGAAGTCATCGGCGGCAAGCCGGATGACGATGGCAAAGACGGCGACGACAAATAAGCTACGACCAAACACATTACGATTCTCACGGCCTGACGGCTGTGGGAATCTTTTCGCCCCCTGCCCCACGGCCCCACCGGTGAGCCGGCGTGCAAGCCAACGCCCGATGTGGTGCGGGAGGGGGAACCCAGTCAAGGTTGCGGCGGTCGTGACCGCAGCGTGATTGATCCAGTCAAAGGCCCCCCATGAAGCTCATCGTCGGCCTGGGCAATCCCGGCACGGAATACGTCAAGACCCGACACAACGCCGGGTTCATGGCTGTCGAACGCCTCGCCCAACGCCACGACATCTCCGGCGTAAAAACCAACTTCCACGCAGGCGTACTCGACGGCCAGGTTGCCGGGCACCGCTGTCTGCTCGTCCAGCCGATGACGTACATGAACCGGTCGGGGACCACCGTCGCCGAGGCGATGAACTTCTACAAGCTCGACCCGGAAGACCTGCTTGTGATCGTGGATGAAGTGGCGCTGGACGTGGGCACGATCCGGCTGCGTGCGTCAGGCAGCGCCGGCGGACACAACGGGTTGAAAGATATCGAGGCCAAGCTCGGCACCGCCGACTACCCCCGCCTGCGCATCGGCGTCGGCTCCCCGACCCGCGCCGCACGCAAGGACTTCGTCCTCGGCCGATTCACCGACGAACAGCTGGCCGACCTCGACCCCGCGCTGAACCGCACCTGCGACTGCATCGAGTCCTGGCTGAACGACGGGATCGGCAAGGCCATGAGCCTGTACAACGCTGCCGAATGATCTGCAGCCGTATCTCAATCACTTCCCACCGACTGAGTTGATGCGTTCGAGATGTCCATATATTCGACACCCCGAAGGTACTCATACCACAGCGGTTGAATTTCCTCGATCGCTCCGACGTGGCTCTTAAAAGCTTCCAGCGTTCCGTGCTCCAGCAGCAGGGGCTTGATCCCGGGCCGGTAACGCCCGTCGTCATAGTGATAGATAAAGTGGATCAATGACCACCATTGCATGTAGTACAGATTGAAGTGCTCATCGATGTCGGGGCCACCACGGCCTTTAATCAAGGTTTCAAGTGGGACAAACCGCTCGGCCCCTATATCCGCCTCGATATCGCCGGTAAATACCATATCGCCTCGCCACCAGATCGGATAGGTGTTGCGGTCCACCTCGCCAAGATGTAATCGACCATTGCGCCAGGTACTCGTGCCGAAATATTCGGCGATCCCTTCGTTTAGCCAGCGCGGCAGGTCCAGGTGAGCGACTTCTTCGTTGAGCTGGTGTGTTGCTTCGTGAACCATCCAGTGATACGGATTAGGCTCGCCTTGCGAGTAGTACTGATGGCAATAGGGCTCAAGGTAATAGGCTTCGGCCCAACCGCTAAGGGGGTTATAACTCTTAAACTCTTCCCGGTTTTTGTAGAGTTTTAGCTTGAGTTTCGGGTGGTCGGTCGATAGATCAGGCAGGTCGGCAAACTCTGCTGTGTAAGCCAGGTAGAGCGCTTCGGCAACATCCAGGATCTGTTGCGTCTGCTCCGGGGTCGCGGTGGAATAACAGATGTAGTGTTCCGACTCAGCGGTCAGGCCGTAAAACCAAGGCCGCTTCAAATACGCGAACACCGCAAGCACAATCGCAAGCAAAACCACCATCCGTATTTCACGGGGCTGCCACTTGCGTCTGAAAATCGCCAATAGAACCTCCGGCCCCCGGCGTCACACCGCCGCTTCATTCTCATGCTGAACCAGCAGGTCGTACAGCGCCTGGGCCGACTCCGCTTCCTGCAGGGCATCGCGGAGGTCTTCGCTGACCAGCAGCCGACTGATCTTCGCCAGGGCCTGGATGTGTGGGCCGGTCTTATCTAGCGGGGAGGCGAGCAGGATGATGAGGTTGACGGGCTTGCCATCGATGGAGCCGAACTCCATGGGTTGGGCGGGGCGTCCGATCGCCATGCGGAGCTCGTCGCAGCAGGCGGCCTTGCC
>CBDUNP010000270.1:0-4798 GCA_965368605.1 uncultured bacterium
CCGGACAGGAATCCCAAATGACTGTCGAGCAGACCTACGGCGTCGAACACGCGAGCAAGGTTGTCGAAGCATCACTCGCGGATTATGAAGAGGCATTCGGGCATTGACTGTTTTACGCTACGTCGAGTGCACTGACTGAGGCGATACCCATCAACATGAGCCCCGGCAGAACCGGCGTGCGCTGCCACCGTTTTACCGGCGGCTGAGGCGGCCGGGTTTGGGCTCGACGCCAATGAACATTTTTATGGGTTCAGCTGCGCTTGGATCTGCTGGATAAACGCCTCCACGGCTGCGGCGTTTTCCGGCTGCAGGAGCAGCAGACTGTTTGCGAATCCGATCGCCTTATCCAACTCTCCGTTGTCCCGGCTGATAGTCATCAGGGCGTAAAGCGTTGGCTGATCGGCCGGGTGGCGATGGTGGTTGTCGCTTAAGACCTGCAATGCCTGCTTGGGGTCGCCGGTCGAGTTCAGGGCGATGCCGAGGGTGTACCCGAACTGCGCATCGTCGGGCTCAATCTGCACGGCCTGACGGAACGCGTCGATCGCCTGCGTTGTGTTGCCCTGACGGACCAGCGCAAGCCCTAATGAATAATGAATGACGCCCTGGTTAAAGCCGGCATCTATCGCGTCCCGGAGCAGTTGCAGTGACTCGCTGTCGCGCTGGGTGGCGCGGTAGAGGTCGGCAAGGTTGACGTAAGCTTGCGCGAACGCCGGGTTGATCCGAATCGAGGTCTGGTAGGACTGTTCGGCAAGCAGGTTCTGGCCGCGACGTGTGTGGATCAGGGCGATGTTCAGGTGTGATTCGGCACGGTCGGCGTTGGCTATTTCCGACGCGATATAGGCATCGATCCCCTGGTCGATGGCTTGGCGTTGTTCTTCACTGAGCCCCGCCGTGTCTACATCGGCCAGCACCCGGGCGGCTTCCAACCGCACCGCGAGAACCGGGTCGGTCAGCAGGTCATAGGCAACGGGCAGACGCATCTCGGGATCGGCCATCTCCAGCGAACCCAGCGCGGCGAACCGGATCATCGGGTCATCACTCTTAAGATTCTCGAGGACCGATTCAAACGAAATCCGGGTGGGGTATTCCCTCAGCAACGTCGTCGCGGTCGCGCGGGCGATGCCGGGCGACGTCGGGTCCGTGGCGAGTTTGGCAAGCGGCTGATCGGCACCGGGCATCTGGTTGTGCCCGGCGTGCAGCGCCTCTCCGTAGTGTGTCTCCTGACGCCGGCCGGGCCCGTACCATTTAACCACCGCCTGCTGCGCCCACTCATAGGACTGATCGCTGTGACATTGGTTACATGCGTTAGGCGTGCCGAGGCTCACGGACAGGTCGGGGCGGGGGACACGGATGCTGTGGTCCAGCCGATCATCGACCCCCATATAAGTTTTCGTCGGCATGTGACAGGCGACACAGCTCGCCGATTCGGTGCCTTGCTCGTGGAAGTGATGACTAGGCGTATCGAAGACGTCCGGCTTGTGGCAGGTCGCACACAGGCTGTTGCCCCTGGAATAGACCTGCATGCTGTGTGCATCGTGGCAGTCGATGCAGGTCACGCCCTGCTGATACATCTTGCTCTGGATGAATGACCCGTAGACGTAGACCTCATCAAGGATCTGCCCGTCGGGGTGGTAGATGTTCTGCGTGAGCAGCTGGGGCCGGTGGGTATCCAGCAGGTGTTGCCCGTGCTGATAGTTTTCTGCGATGACCGATCGGCGCGAGTGGCAGCGGGCGCACGCCTGGAGCATCGTGTCGTCTTGACGCGGCCTGGTTCGCTGAGCGGTGTCGGCGTCCGCATCAAACATCCAGGTACCGCCGTCGTCGTTGGGGTTCAGGCTAAAGAGAAAGCCTTTCGTTTCGTCGTTGTCTGAGTGATGGCGAGCGGACCGTTCGGCCCATTTCACATGGTTCGACGCCGGGCCGTGGCACGCCTCGCAAGACACATTGATCTCGGACCATGTCGTATTGTAGGAATCGGACTTCAGGTCGTAATTCTTCTTGAGGTCGGTCGAGTGACACTCGGCGCACATGAAGTTCCAGTTCTGATTCGGCCCGGTCCAGTGCAGCGGGTCGTTGTGCGGGATGGGTTCATCTGCATAGAGGTGATACCAGCGTTGCCCGCCCTCGGATTCAGGGCGAGAGTCCCAGCAGATGCCCAACACCTGGTAACGACCGCGGGGGAAGGCGATGAGGTATTGCTGTAGCGGTGTGACGCCGAAGGTGTATGCGATCTCGTAATCATGAAGCTCGCCGTCGGGCCCCTCGGTGTTGACGTAGTATTTCCCGTCCCGCTTGAAGAAGCGGGAGGTGACGCCGTGGTGGGTGAAGGTGGCGTCATCAAAGTTGCCGAGCACGGTCCGGGCGTTGGCGGGCTGCATGGCCAGGTCGTGGTGCGATCCGGCCCAGAGGTCGTGCTGCTGTTGATGACATTCGGTACAGCCGGAGTGGCCGATGTAGGTCGCGGGTGGGTACATCACCGGAACGGCCACCACCCCGGGGGCACCGGGGGTTCCGGGGGTGTTGGGGTTCGGCGGGGTCGGCCACCACAGAAAAACCGCCACGACTCCCGCAGCGATCAGCAAGACCGCCGTGGCAAGAAGGGCTGCTTGTTTTTGTGCTGGAGGCATCTAAACCAAAGCCATAGGTGTAACGTGTCAATCGGTGACACAGGATAACACCACCGACATGCGGCGTCATAACAACGCAGGCTTCTAAGCTAAGCCACCTCAACAAACACCTGAACTTTAGCCAGAACGGATCAGCCGTGCTGCTTGGCGAACTCGGCCATGAACTTCGCCAGGGCTTCGGCGCCCTCGATCGGCATGGCGTTGTAGATCGACGCCCGGCAGCCGCCGACGCTGCGGTGGCCCTTCAGCCCGCTCATGCCGTTGGCGTCGGCCTCGGCGACGAACTGCTTTTCAAGCTCTTCGGTCGGCAGGCGGAAGACGACGTTGGTCTTCGATCGGCAGGCCGGGTCGACCGGGCAGCGGTAGAACGAGCTCTGTGACTCGATCACGTCGTAGAGCAGGTCGGAGCGCTTCTGCGCGGCTTGCTCGGCGTAGTCCAGCCCGCCGGCGTCACGCAGGCGTTCGAGCACCAGCTTCATCATGTAGATGGTGAAGACCGGGGGCGTGTTGAGCATCGAGCCGGCCTTGACGTGGTTCGGGTAGCTCAGGTAATTGGTCAGATCCGGCGAGCAGGCGTCCAGCATATCCTGACGGATGATGACGACCGCCATCCCGGCGGGGCCGACGTTCTTCTGTGCGCCGGCATAGATCAGTCCGAACTTCTCGACGGGGATGTGTCGGCTCAAAAAGTCCGAGGACATATCCGCGACGATCGGGACGCTGCCGGTGTCCGGCCAGTCCTGCCACTGCACGCCGCCGATGGTCTCGTTGCTGGTCAGGTGCAGGTAAGCGGCGTCGCCGGAGGGTTTGAGCGAGGCCACGTCGGGCAGCGTGGTGTAGTTGGTGTCTTCGCCGTCGAACAGGACGTTGACCTTGCCGATCTTCTTCGTGTCCGCCAGCGCCTTCTTGGCCCAGGCCCCGGTGTGGATGAAGTCGCAGCTCTTGCCGCTGTGCAGCAGGTTCATCGGGATCATGGAGAACTGCAGCGTCGCCCCACCGCCCAGGAGCATGACGTGGTAGTTGTCGGGCAGGTCCAGCAGCTCCTTGACCAGGCTCATCGCCTCGTTGTGGATGGCGTCGACGGTCTTGCTGCGGTGGCTCATCTCGATGATGGACATGCCCTGGCCGTGGTAATCGACCATCTCGTCACGAGCCTGTTCCAGGACCTCAAGCGGGAGGGTGCAGGGGCCGGCACTGAAGTTAAAGATCCGATTCATCGCTGAGTTCCTTCATCGAGCGGAGAGAGTCACAGGAAACGCTTGTGAGGCTCCGCGGTCGGTCGGGTTAATGTGTTCTGTAGGCAATTAATGGGCGGGAGGATTCTGGGGAGTTCCGGGGGATTCCGGGGGGGGTCTGGGTAAGGGGCTGCGGGCCGGTTTTGGCCTGACAATCGTGCCCGAGGCTGCAGTTTACTGCATTGCAATCCTGAGGCAACGTCGCGTCCCGGCCCTTGCAGCTCGGCCTTGTAAACCCGCGGTTACTGCCCCCAAAACGACTGGATCTGTTGGCGGCCAGCTGGAAGTTGAACCCCTAAATATCGGTCAGCCGATACCTGTCTAATGAAAACCTCACAGAACAAAAGAACCGCCCTGCGACCTCGGGTCGCGGTGCTGTTGTCGCTTGCGGTCTGCGGCCTGCTGGTACTATCGCTGCCAGCCTATGCCGACGCCCCCGGGCATGCGGATACAACCGAGCTGGTGCAACTGATGTGCCCGGTCATGCCGGAGCAGACGGTGGACCGGGACATCTGGGTCGAGTACGAGGGGCGGAAGGTGTATCTGTGTTGCCAGAAGTGCAAGCGGCTGTTCGAGACGACGCCTAAGAAGTATGTGGACGCGATCGTGCTGACCGCGGCACCCCCGGAATATTCGGCCGAGGCGGACGACAGCGGGGCGCATCACGACCACGATGAAAGCCTGCTGCATGAGATCGGTGAGATGCACCCGATCGCGGTCCACTTCCCGGTGGCGTTGCTGATCACGGCGGCGCTGGCCCGGTGTCTGGTCCTGCTTGGGGCGTTGCCCTGGGCCGGGTCGGCGGTACGTCTGTGTGTGTGGATCGGTGGGGCCGGCGCGGTGGTCGCGGCGACGCTGGGCTGGTTCGACGTCGGTGCACCGGGCGAAGCGGAGGCGTTGGGCGACCTGGTATTTAATCACCGCTGGTTGGGCGTG
>CBDUNP010000271.1:0-4794 GCA_965368605.1 uncultured bacterium
GTCACGCCGTAGGCTTGACCGCCAAAAAGAAGAGACCCCGAACACAAAACCGAAAAGACAAACCGATTCATCCTACGCCTCCTGGGAGAACAGAGTGATATGAAAATCCTATTGTATCCCGAGGAACACGGGCTTTACAAGGAAAAACCCACCTCAAACGGGTGGGTTTTCCAGTGAATTAGAGTTTACTCAAACTACCTAACTTACTATTTCACGCCTTACGACCGCATCATTTCTTCTTCTTCCAGTGTGCCATCGACGAAGCCTTGGAGCTTGCGTGCGCGGACGGGGTGCTGGAGCTTGCGGATGGCCTTGGCCTCGACCTGTCGGACACGCTCGCGGGTGACCTTGAAGATCCGGCCGACCTCTTCGAGGGTGTAGGTGTAGCCGTCGCCGATACCGTAGCGGAGCTTGATGATCTCGCGTTCGCGGTAGGTCAGGGTCTTAAGCACCTGCTCGATCCGGCCACGGAGCATGTCGCTGGTCGCGGTCTCGGAGGGGTTGTCGGCGGCCTGGTCTTCGATGAAGTCGCCGAAGTAAGAATCTTCGCTCTCGCCGACCGGGCGGTCCAGGCTGATCGGGTGCCGACTGATCTTCATGACGCGGCGTGCTTCGCTGACCGGCATCTCGGCGGCCTCGGCGATCTCCTCGATGGTCGGCTCGCGACCGAGGTCCTGCAGCAGGTTCTTGGCGATGTTGCGCAGCTTGCTCATCGTCTCGATCATGTGCACGGGGATACGGATCGTCCGCGCGTGGTCGGCGATCGCGCGGGTGATCGCCTGACGGATCCACCAGGTGGCGTACGTCGAAAACTTGTAGCCACGCTTGTATTCGTACTTGTCGACCGCACGCATCAGGCCGGTGTTGCCTTCCTGGATGATGTCCAGGAACGACAGGCCACGGTTGCGGTACTTCTTGGCGATCGAGACGACCAGACGGAGGTTGCCGCCGGAGAGGTCACGCTTGGCCTGCTCGTACTCGTCGAAGACCATCGTGATGTTGCGGACACGCTCGATCAGCTCGTCGGGCTCGCACAGCACGAGGCTGCGCATCCCGGCCAGTTCCTCACGCATGACCATGATGTCTTCGGGGTCGTAACGCTCGGGGAAGTCCTCAGCCTTGGCGACCGTGGTGCGCAGCTCGGTCATCTTGTTCGCGATCGAACGCAGCTTCTTCAGGAGCGGCTGGACCTTGCTGGTCCGCAGGCTCAGCTCTTCGATGAGGGTGGTCATCTTGCGGCGGCGGGCGGCGAGGCGCTCGTTGATCTCTTCGACGCGAGCCTTGGCGATGCGCCCCGGCGCGTCCAGCTCGTCCCAGCCCATGCGGTTAAGGTCCAGCAGACGCTTGACCGTCTTGAGGTTGACCGGGATACGCGCCGCGATCTTGCCCTTGGCGTCTTCCTCCGCGGTCGAGATCTTCATCGTCCGGTCGAATGGCAGGTCGCCCTCGTGGACCTGTTCGAGCACCTCGACCGAGCTCTTGATGGAGTAGTCGTTTTCCAGCACCAGACGGCGGAAGATCATCCGGGTCGTCTCGATCTTCTTGGCCAGGCGGATCTCTTCCTCACGGGTCAGCAGGCTGATCTCACCCATCTGCGTGAGGTACATGCGGACCGGGTCGTCGATACGTTTGCTGACCGCGTCCTGCAACGCCTGGGCGAACTCGGCCTTGGCCTGCTCGGCCGTCAGCAGCGGGTCGCCCTCGTCGTCGGTCGTCTCCGCGGCGTCTTCCTGCACCTGCTCCGGGTCCGCGTCGTCGTGGCGGATGAGCTTGGGGCGGAACTCGTGCGGCACGGAGATGTTGTCGATCAGCTTGATGCCTTCGACACCAAACCGGACAAGCAGGTCATCGACCTTGGTCGGGTCCACGTACTCGTCGGGGAGCAGCGCGTTGAGCTCGTCGAAGGTGACGAACCCGCGTTGGATGCCGCCGCCGATCAGTTCCCGGACCGCTGGGTGCAATACGTTAATCAAGGGTGTTGCCTCTTAGTTTGCGGCCGGCTTAAAGCCAACCGCCGTCTCTCTTACTGCCGGTGAGCCGTGCCCACCGACGCGCGTCCGTGTCGAATCCCGCTCCGGCTTCCCTGCCGGGCCGACGACCTTCCAATCCCTCTGCCGTCTCCGCCTGACAACGCAGGCACCGAATCAAAATCCACGACCAACGCCTCTCAGCGTCCGACGCGTGCGATCCTCACCGGCGAGGGGTTATCCCTGCGATGCTCAATCATCCGCCGAAGCAGTTGGGCGCTATCCAGCCCGTCCGGGTCGACGTTTTCTTCCCCCGAAGCACCCGCACTCAGCGACTGCTTGTGTCGGCGGTACTCCGCCTCACGCTGGTGGTCCAGCAACGCCTGGGCCGCGAGCCCAAGCACCGGGCCGATCTCCCCAAACTTGTCCCCGGTTGCGGCGTCTACATCCGCGTCCGCCTGGGTCAGGATGTCCGACAGGCGTTGTTCGCCCTCGGCAGCGATGTCGCCCAGCATCCCGCCGAGCGTCACCGATTCACCGGCACTGAGGCGGTCAAAAATCCGCTCGAACAGCCGGCGGTGATCGGGCGTAATAAAGTCTGCCGAGGTCAACGCCTCATCAAACGTACGCCCATCACTAAGGGTCTGGCCAAACCGTTGATTATCACGGATCAGACATCCAAGTATCTGCCGTTCCGCTAATTCCAGCGCTTTAAGTCTACGCCGAGAATCGGCCGAGGCAACCGCTTCGGGCACATATTCCTCAGGTTCCGTCATCTCTACATATTGCCCATCTTCACCCACCGGCAGATCCGAATAATCCTGCACGACAGGCGGCCGAGGCGCCCGATTCGCAACCGCGGTCTTCTGGCTCAATAACTCGCTGACCGCCTGCTCGCTCATGTGCAAAATCACAGCCAACCGCTGGACCACCAGCGACCGCCGGATCGCCCCGGTCCGCGACAAGCCAAGCTGAGCCAGCCGGGTCATGTAGGCGTCCGCCAGCTTCTGTCGGCCGGTCAGGGTCGTCGTGCCGTCCATCTGGTCGTTCAGTCGGGCGAACTGGTACGTCAGCGCGTCCTGGGCCGTCGCGACCGCTTCGTCCCACAGCGCCCGCCCGCCGTCCTGGGCCATCAGGTCGGCCGGGTCTTTGCCATTGGGCAGCACCGCGATCGCCACGTCCATATCCCCGGTCAAAAACAGCTCCACCGCCCGGTCCGCCGCCTTCTGACCGGCCTCGTCCGCATCAAAGATCAAAACGACCTTCTCGGCATACCGCCGAAGCTCCGCGACATGCTCCCCGGTCAGGGCTGTGCCCAGCGTCGCGACGACGTTCCGTGCCCCGCCCTGATGGCAGGCGATCACGTCGGTATAGCCCTCGACGATGACCGCCGTCTTGCTATCGATGATGGGCTTCTTTGCGAGGTTCAGGCCGTACAGCGTGGCCGACTTATTGAAGAGTTTGGTTTCCGGGCTGTTCAGGTACTTCGGCTCATCCTCTTCCCTGATCTTCCGCCCGCCGAACGCGATAGGTCGTCCGATGGCGTCGAAGATGGGGAAGATCAGTCGGTGACGCAGCCGGTCGTAGAACCCGCCGGAGTCGCGCTGACTGACCAGGCCCGCCAGCTCGAAGCCGCGTTGCTCCCAGCCCTTGCTCTGGATCGTCTGCACCAGCCCGTCCCAGCGGTCCGGCGCGTAGCCGATCTGGAAGTCGGCGACCATCTCCGGGCTGATGCCGCGACGTTCGATGTACGCCCGGGCGGTCTGGCCGTGCTCTTCGTGTTTCAGGAGTGCCCGGAAAAACTCGACCGCCTGCCCGTTCGCCCCCGCGATCTGCTTGCGCTCGCTGGTCGACGCCCCCGGATCCCCGAACCCGGAGCCTTTTTCTTCCTCGACCTCGATCCCGGCCCGCTCGGCCAGATGCTTGATCGCCTCGGGGAAGTTCATCTTGTGATAATTCATCACGAAGCTGAAGGCATCGCCCCCCGCGCCGCAGCTGAAGCACTTATAAATCTGCTTGGCCGGCGAGACCTGCATCGACGGGTTCTTGTCGTCGTGGAACGGGCAGAGCCCGGCGAACTCCTTGCCCTTGGGGCGCAGCGCCACCTGCTCACCGATCAGGCGGACCAGGTCGGTCGCCTGCTGGACACGGTCTTTGATGTCGTTGCGGATCGCCATGCGCATCGGTCCGAGACGGCGGGTCAGGTCGCCGACGGTTCAGTAACGGTGGTATGTGCGTTCGATCTACACGGCGGAGAATCTGGTCGCAATCGGGCCGGCTTGTGTGCGTTGGCCTCGTCGATTGTCGTCCCCGCAGGAACTGTCTTGCATGCCCGGGTCATCACTCTAGTAGGATTGCCGGGTCGGTGCGTCAGGTCAAGAGCTATTTGTGTGCCGAGTCGAAAAAACCGACACAACGTGGCCAGCCCAGCCACTAAAGCCCAAGGCCGGGCTTTTATAGGGCAGAAACGGGGGCCAATCCCCAGGAATGTCCGGAAAAACCGGAGATCGGTCAGGCCCCAGCGGCGTCGGGCTTGTAGGCGTATTTACGCTTGAGGGGCTTAACAACGAGCCCGCTCTTGATCGCCTTGGTCGAGACCTTGATCCGGGTCGGCGTGCCGTCGACCAGCGCGGTCACCGTCTGGATGTTCGGCTTGAACGTCCGGTTGGTCTTGCCGGTGATCTTCGTACCGACACCGCCGAGGTATTTCGCTTTACCGCGGAGGGTATACGTCCTGCCGGCGGTGGTCCGTCGGCCAGTAAACTTGCAAACTCGTGGCATGGCAATCGCCCTTTTCAGCGTCCAAAACGCAATACGGGGTATTCGA
>CBDUNP010000272.1:0-4787 GCA_965368605.1 uncultured bacterium
TATAACAACGAAATGGATATTCCTGAAGTAAGTGTTTATTCAATTTTGACTGATCGAGGATCGCCAAGATTCTCGTCCTGTTTCCCATTGCGCACAGTAAATTGATAAAAAACAATTGTTTACATCCAAATAAATATATTCTTATTATTTTCCCTATAGTTTCCGGAAAACTATTGATTAATTCCGGGTTGGGTTTAGAATGCGTGCATGTCGGTATCTGATGTAGCCAATCTTGCGGGGGTTTCGCCGGCGACGGTATCGAAGGTGATTAACCGGTATCCCTCGGTCTCGGTTGAGAACACGAATCGGGTACGCAAGGCGATGCAGCAGTTGAACTATCAGCCAGCGGTTCGCAAACGTCGGACGTCGCAGCACCCGGTCGCGGTGCTCATCGTGCATACCAATCAGTTCCACCATTTCACGTCATCCTGCTCATTGATGCTGCAGGGCGTCGAAAACGAGCTGCGGACCCGCCAGCAGGACATGGTGGTGGCGCATGTGTCGAGTGTGGAGCACCTCCCATCAATCGTGCGTAAGCGTCAGGTCAGCGGGCTGATCCTGATCGGCCATCAGCCAAGCCCGGCGGTGTTGAAGCTCATCAGTGATCTGCCCTGTGTCTGGCTGACGTCGCACCACGACGTCAGCGGCGACGTGACGTTGGCGGGGAACGAAGCGGTGGGGCGGATAGCCGCCGAGTACCTGATCGAGCGGGGGCACAAGAAGCTGGGGGTGGTGAACACGCTGGGGCACAACCCGGTGCTGGATGTCCGCTGCCGATACTTCGCGTTCGTGGCTCAGGAGCACGGGTGCACGTTCAAGCAATACGTCTCGGATCAAGACTCGACCTGGGACGGCGCGCAGGATTTAGACCTGGATGCGTTTGAGAAGCAGGTCGAGGAACAGGTTGAGCTTTACTTAAAGGACGAGCATCGCCCGACAGGGCTGCTTGTGCCATTGGATCTGCAAGTCGCCATGGTGTACCGCGTGCTTGATAAGCGTGGGATTAAGCCGGGTAAGGATCTGGATATCATCGGCAGCGATGACGAAAAAGCTGCGTTGATAGGCCTGAATCCTCGTCCGGCGACCGTCAATATCGGTCCGGTCACTATGGGGCGGCGTGCTGTGGAACAACTCTATTGGCGTATCGATCACGGCGAGAGCGATCGGCAGGTCTGTGTGACCGTGGTGCCGATGCTTGTGCCCGGCGACTGAGCCGGTCGGGTGATCTGGGTGCGTTATTGCTTGGCGAGGTAATCATCGCCTTAACACAAACATTTATTGTCAGTTCAACCATCCTGTCACAACACTTGGAGGAGATATCTTATGCACACGCAAACAGGATTTATCGCATTCGCGACGGTGGGTATTTTAGGCTGTTGTATCAGCCCGGCTGGGGCCACGCTGGTGGCGCATTACGAGTTTGACGAGGCATCCGGGACGACGGTCAGTGACAGCGCCGGGACCGCCAACGGCACGGCAACCGACGTGACGTTTGCCGCAAGCACAGCGGGCGTCTCCGGCAGCGGCCTGGGGAACGCCGGTGTATTCAATGGTTTTACATCACAGGTCACGCTGGGTGAGCCCGCCGAGTTAGACCTGGGCACGGGCGACTTCACCATCACCGGCTGGTTCAAGACCCCTGAAAACCTCGGCGAGGGCGTCTTCGCCAACCGCCCGGTCTTCCAGAACATGAGCTACTCCGGTGGCGGCTGGGTCTTCGAGATCGGCCGGGCCGACCGCAGCTACGCTGGCGAGATCTTCTTCACCATCGGCGGCGGCTCTTCCGCGAGCTTCGGCCAGACCCAGGTCTTCTCCGATGTCCGTGTCGACGATGACCAGTGGCACTGGGTCGCCGTGACCAACACCGCCGGCGCGACCGCGATGTACATCGACGGCCTGCTCCAGGTAGACACCGGCATGCTGGACGACGGGATCAGCACCGCCACCTCGCCTGAAGGCATCGTGGCCCAGTTCGCGGCCCGCGGCTTCTCCCAGCAGAACTTCCAGGGCAGCCTCGACGACTGGCGTATCTACGACCACTCGCTGGCCGCCACACTCGACGGCAGCAACTACCTGGCCAGCGGAGAGCTATACGACGTCTGGCAGGCCGGCGCTGCGCAAAGCCTGCAGGGCGATCTGGACGGCGACGGCTTCGTTGGGATCGACGACCTGAACCTCGTGCTGAGCAACTGGAACCAGAACGTCCCGCCCGGGAATGCTCTGGCGGACCCAAGCGGCGACGGCTTCGTCGGGATCGATGACCTCAACGAGGTGCTGGGCAACTGGAACGCCGGAACCCCGCCGACTGCAGGCGCTTCGGTACCTGAGCCGGCATCGCTGGCATTGCTCGGCGTCGGTGGGCTCGCGACGCTGAAACGCCGCAGGTCTTTGTAATCCGTCTCGTACACGAACGTTTACTTGCATAACACACGGCTCCGCCCCGGGTGGTCGGTATACCCGGGCCGAGCCTAATTAAGGAGGAAGAGAAATGAATCGTTTAGCTTTGATGACAGGAGTGGCGGCTTCGGCCGTGATGATCGGAACCCTTACCGCAGAGGCTGGCATGGTCGCACAGTACAGCTTTGATGAATCGGCTGGCCCGACGCTGAACGACGGCGTCGGCTCGGCAGACGGCACGACGACCGATGTCGCCTTCGTGGCAAGCGGCGCGGGCGTCTCCGGCAGCGGGCTGGGCAACGCAGGCGTCTTCAACGGGACCACCTCGGTGGTTGATTTCGGTGAGCCGGCGAGTTTTGACCTGGGCACCGGCGACTTCACCATCGCCGGCTGGTTCAAGGTGCCGACGAATACCGCGACAGGCGGGTTCGGCAACAAGCCGGTCTTTCAGAACATGAGTTACTCCGGCGGCGGATGGGTCTTTGAGATCGGCCGGGCCGACCGCAGCTACGCCGGCGAGATCTTCTTCACCGTCGGCGGTGGCAGCAGCTCGTCGTTTGGCCAGACACAGTTGTTTTCGGATACACGTGTGGATGACAACGCCTGGCACTGGGTCGCGGTCACCAACGACAGCGGCGCGTTGAGCATGTATATCGACGGCGTGCTCCAGGTCGATACCGGGAATATGGCGGCCGGCACCAGCACCGCCTCCTCGCCGGCCGGCATCGAGGCGCAGTTCGCCGCACGCGGCGCGGCTCAGGCGCTGTACGACGGCAGCCTCGATGAGTGGGCTCTCTACGACGAAGCCCTGGGTGCCACACTGGACGGCAATAACACGCTGGCCGGCGGCGCGCTTTACGACGCCTGGCAACTGCCCGAGCCCGCGTCGGCGGCGTTGATATTGACGGGTGTCGCGGGTGTGTTGACCCGTCGGCAGACAATGATGAATGCATGATGTACCGATCGGGTCTGAGTGCCCGGCCGTGTGGCCAGATCACACGGCCGGGCCGACCCGGGTTAACCTTGGAGGAATCGACATGCCTCGGCAACGTAACGGATTTACCCTGATCGAACTACTGGTGGTCATCAGCATCATCGCCGTGCTGGTCGGCATCCTGCTCCCGGCCTTGGGGGCGGCTCGCAAGTCGGCGACCAACGTCAAATGCCTGTCCAACATCAGGCAGGTGGCCATCGCCATGATCAGTTATGAGGCGGATAACGAACGCCTCCCGATGCACCTCTACGAAGTCGTCGCCGACACGTTTGTCCCTGAACAGCTGTCGATCATCAGCTCAAACACCGACCACGACGTACGCAACCTGTACACGTCGTACATGGGCAGTGCCAATTTCTTCAGCTGCCCCTTCCAGCCCGAGTGGGATAAATCAGAAAAAGCGATCCCGCTGGCGACGAAACGGCTCTACACAGACTATCAACTGATCCCCGGGTACTTCAGCGATTATGACATCTCGAAGTACCCCGCCGGGTTCGGTTACTCCAACTGGCACCACCAGAATGGGACGAATGCCTGGATCGATAGCGCCGGGCGTTGGGTCTACGACGGCGAAGAGATCCAGGTGATCGCCGCCGACCGTGTGAGCTGGGTCCCGGGCGAGTTCACACGATTTAATCACGATCTCAAGGGCGGCAACTTCACCGTCGGGCAGGACGTGGCCCCACTAACCAGCAGCTGGATCGCGACGCAGTATTGGGTCGCCGACGCCACGGCGGGCGGCGAGAACGTCCGCGAATACACCGAAGCCAACTACGCCTTCAAGGACGGCCACGCCTCGACGTATAGCGGCAGCGACGAATCCATGATGACGGTAACCGGCCCGGGACCGCGCATGGGGGTCCAGTTCTGGATGCCCGCCACTAATTGATTAAGTTAATTCTAGATACAGAATCAATGAAAAAACTTATATCTATCTTTGTATCGGTATTAATCCTTGGGCAGCCGGTCCATGCCGCGCCGCCGGTGGATAATCCGCCGAACATTGTCTTCATCGTCGCGGACGATCAGGGGCCATGGACCATTGGTGCGCAGGGTTATGTGAACGCGGTTACTCCGAACATAGACCGGATGGCGAGCGAAGGCGTTGTCGTTAGAAATGCTTACGCCAATGCGGCTGTTTGCAGCCCCGCACGCGCGGCGTTGCTGACGGGGCGGTATGCGACAGAATGTAACTTGACGAATATCATCAGCGATCACGAGCCGGGGCCACCGCCTCAGATGGCGACATGGTCTGCCGAGCTTCAGCGTGCAGGCTACCGGACCGCCATGGTTGGTAAATGGCACCTCGGACACGCTGACCCTCAATATCTGCCCACCGAGCGCGGTTATGAGGCGTTCGCTGGCTACCCGGTCGGCGGCAAGCTCTCCCGTGATC
>CBDUNP010000273.1:0-4774 GCA_965368605.1 uncultured bacterium
TCGCGGGACAAGCTCGCGGCGATGCTCGAAGGCCGTGACCCCGTCGAAGTTGAGGCGAACTAAAACGCCTGCCCGCGTGATCCATCTGAATAACGTAGACGCCCCCGGGCTTCGGCCTTATACCGCGCTGAAGGACCGTCAGCTCGCGGCGGAGTTGGGGCTGTTTGTCTGCGAAGGCGAGCACAACGTCCGTCGGCTGCTGGCGTCTTCTTTCCAGGTAGATTCACTGCTGATCGCGGAGCATCGGTGGGGCGATTGGTCCGGTTCCGTGCCGGACGGGGCGACGGTGTATGTCGCGCCGAACGAGTTGTTGTCCAGCGTCGTAGGTTTTCAGTTTCATCTGGGCGTGTTGGCGTGCGGGGTTCGGCCGAACTCAGCGGGCATCAACTCGCTGCTGCCTGCGCAAACACTGGTCTGCCTGCCGGAGATACGCAACGCGGAGAACCTGGGCCTGATCGCGCGGGCGGCGCACGGGCTCGGCGCGGACGGGGTACTGATGAGCGACATCGGGTGTGATCCGTTTGCCCGGCGGGTGATCCGTGTGTCGATGGGGTCGGTCTTTGGCCTGCCCATCGTGCGATCCAAAGCACTGAAGGAAGACCTCAAGGCTTTGCGCGACACGCACGGGATGTCACTGATCGCCGCGACGCTCGATGAGGACGCGCTGCCATTGAAATCCTTTCATCGGCCCGGTGACGCTTCGGGCGTGGTCGTGGTGCTCGGCAACGAGCCGGACGGGTTGGAGCCGCATTGGGTCGAGCTTTGTGATTACAAGGTGTGTATCCCGATGTCGGCGGGGGTGGATTCGCTGAACGTCGCGGTCGCAGCGGGGGTGTTTTTGCATCACCTTGGCGGTGAGTAGGGGGGGGGTGAGTGCCCTCATGAAAAAACCGCTAAGCCGCAAGCGGCCTAACGGTTTGTCATTGACGTGCGAGTGTGAAAATTATCCGGCGTTTTGTTTGTCCATCTCGTTGATGCGGTCGACCATCATGCGGAGTCGGCCGTAGGCGCGTTTGGCGAAGTGGAACTTCAGGCGGGGCAGTTCCAGGTGGCTCTGTTCCTGCTCCATGGGGCCGCCCTGTTCGATCTTGCCTTCCTTGACGAGGTCGGCAAACTCTTCGTTCAGTGCGTCGATCTGTGCGTCACGAAGCGGGCGATGTATGCGGAAAATAAGGATGTCGTTGACGAACCGCTGGGAGTGGTAGTTGCGGTAGAAGTCCATGACGTGCTGGGCGGCGTCCTGGGGGTTGTCGTAGATGCGGTAGAGGTTGAGGTCTTCCTCGTTGATGAGGCCGGCGGTGAGCAGTTCTTCGCGGACGTACTGGTCCCAGCGTTTCCAGTAGGTGAGTCCGGGCGCGTCGACCATGACGATGGGGATCGTCGGGGCTTTGCCGGTCTGCACGAGTGTGAGCGCTTCGAAGCCCTCGTCCTGTGTGCCGAAGCCGCCTGCGAAGAGTGCGACGGCTTTGGATTGCCACATGAACATGAGCTTGCGTGTGAAGAAGTAACGGAAGTTGATGAGCTTGGGGTCGCCGACGATGTGCTGGTTGGCGTTGGTCTCGAAGGGGAGCCGGATGGAGACGCCGAAGGAGGCCTCGCGTCCCGCGCCGCCGTTGCCCGCGGCCATGATGCCGCCCCCCGCGCCGGTGATGACCATCCACCCGGACTCAGCCATGATCTTGCCGAAGGTGAGAGCGGCCTGGTAGGTGGGGTGGCTTTCTTCGGTGCGTGCCGAGCCGAAGATCGAGATCTTGGAGGTTTCCTGGTAGGGGCGAAAGACCTTCATCGCGTAGCGGAGTTCTTTGATGCTCCGGCTGACCAGTTTGAGTTCGCCGCTGTCCGCGCCGTCGGCCTGGAGCTTCATGGCGGTGTGGACCATCTCGCAGAGGCGTCTGGCTTCGGTGCTATCAGGGTCGAGCCCGGCCTCGGCGACGATCTGCTTCATGCCCTCGGAGCGGTGCGCCTGGGCGTAGCTCTGCCTGCCGTTCTTGCCGTTGCTTGGGTTCTCGGTGTTGTGTTGTTCTCGTAGGTCCCGGACGATTTCTGCTTCGCTCATCTGTTCGATTTCCTCTGTGTCATCTGATCTGATTCGATTATTTCCAACCCCGTATTTTACCATGAGGAGGCGGAACCCCGACGTTAAATTGTCGTGATTGCGTCAAAAAGGTCGCGCTGGCAGGCCTTGTGTGTGATGAGGGGCCGGGTAAGGGCTTGAATAGAAAGAACCTATTAAACCGGTCGTCGTGCGCGGGGTCGGCGAAGTTTATCCGCGTATGTGTATGGGGTTGTGCGGGCTGGGGGGCCTGTGCGGCCGATCAGGCGAGCCTGTCGAGCAGGGATTGCCAGACGCCGTCATCGACCCAGATGCCGTCGGTGGCGCTGCGTTGGCGGTTCTGGATGGCGGCCTGGCCGGGGTATCGGCTGTCGGGGTTGACGTGGGCGAGGTGCTGAATGAGTGCGGCGGTTCGTTGGGAGGCGTCGCGTCCGCCGAGTTTGTTGGGCTGGAAGACAAGGTAGACCTGGCTTGGGCCGTGGTCACCTTTGCGTTTGGCGCTGATGTCGGCGGTGTCGTTGCCGTCGGCGAGGATGGCGGCGAGCGCGTCCAGGAGGATCGCCAGGCCGGAGCCTTTCCAGAAGCCCATCGGCCAGCTGTGTCCGCCGTCGAGGATCGCCGCGGCATCGGTGCTGGGGTTGCCATCCTTATCAACGCCGCCTGCGACCGGGAGCGGTTCGTCCGTCATCCGGTGCGTGTTGAGTCGGCCCATCGAGAACTGACTCATGGCGATGTCGAGGACGAGGTGCTCGCCGTTGTTGCCAGGGGCGGCCAGGACCAGGGGGTTGTTGCCGATGGCGGGGCTGGAGCTGCCCCAGGCGGGCTGGTTCTGGACGGTGTTGGTCCAGCAGATGGCGGGGCATCCAGCGTCGGCGGCCTGCCAGCCGTAGCTGCCCGCACGTCCCCAGTGGTTGGTGTTGCGTAGCGCGATGCAGCCGATGCCGTGTTCCTGTGCCAACGTAATCGCACGATTCATGCACCACTGCGCGTTGAGTGCGCCTAAACCAAACCGCCCGTCGTAGCGTTCGATCGCGCCGTGTGAGGCGACGAGGACCGGGTCTTCGTTGGGGTGTTGGATCGCGCCTCCGTCGATGGCGTTCAGCAGGTGGGGGATGAAGTGCAGCCCGTGGGAGTAGACGCCGTCCTGGCTGGCGCGTGTATAGAGTTGTGCCATACGCTGGGCGCGTTCGTCGGTGACGCCGGCGTTCACGAGCAGGCGTTGAACGGTGTCGAGTGCGTTGTCGATGCTGACGGTCGCCATAGATAGATCGCCTCCGGGTGACAGAGGGCAGCTAAGCGGGTGGCGTCAGGTCAGGGATGAACCGCTGAATCAGGGGCTGTACACGCCGGCATTCTGAGTTTCACTTGCCACGATGCCGATGATCAGGAGGATGATGAAAAGCAGGCCGAGGCAGACGCCAGCGATGCCGCAGATCAGGCCCGCGAGCGCCATCCCCCCGGAAGGTCCGCCGACCCGACCAGCGGCCACATCCTTCTTTGCCATGATGCCCAGAACGATTGCCGGGATGCCCAGCAAGATCGAGAAGATGCCGTAGCAGAAGCACATCGGCAGCGACAAGATGCCCAGCACCAGCGAGGCGATCGACTTGCCGGAGGTCGGCAGCGGAGCCTGGGGCGCGGGGTGGGCGGCGGGGCCGGGTTCGTTGTAGCCGTCTGTCATGGTTTTGAATCCTTGGTGTTTCGCCTGGAAGTGGTTGGCGTCGGTGTATGAGTTCTAAGGGTTTGTGGTAATCGCGATGGTGATAATAACTGCAATGATCAGTGCGTAGAGCAGGCCGAGGCAAAGCCCAATGATACCGCAAATAAATCCCGCGGTGGCTAAGCCCTGGCTTGAACCGCCGGCCTGACCGGAACGGATCTGTGATTTGGCTTTGCCTGCGAAGAAGATGCCCAGGACGCCGCAGATGATCGCGGGGATGCCGTAGATAGTACACGCGGGGATCGAACAGATGCCTAAGACCAGGGACGCGACAGACCAGCCGGAGGTCGGGAGAGTTTGGCCGTGGAACGAGGGGGCGACCCGGCGACCGCACTCCGGGCACGTCGAGCCGATCATGGCGCCGGTGAGGTTGTAGCCGCACTGGATGCAGTAGACGGTGGACGGCTCAAGGGCGGCGGGTGGGGCGGAGTCGGCTGCGGCGTCGTGGTGGTCTGAGATGGTCTCGTATTCGCTCGAGCCGGACGCGTCTTGCGGTGGGTCGTCCTGGTTCATGCAGTCTGGCTCCGTGAGGCCGTTTTCACGGTGGGCTGATCGATTTCGACCGGTGTAAACGTCATGCCCTTGGGCGTGGGTTGGGCGTGGTAGGCTTCGATCTGTTTCAGGCCCGTGGCTTCGGCGATAGTTAGAGCGGCCCGGCCCAGGTCTTCGGCCTGACGGGGACGCAGCGCGTCGCCCGAGAGGTTCAGGTGGTGCTTATAGAAAGCGCAGTTCTCGTGCTGGATGAGGATGACCCGGTTCAGCTCGTGGGCATCGACCAGGAACTTGAGCTCGGCCAGGACCGCCTGTTTCTCGATGGACGGCTTGTCGAACTCCGCGAGCCTCGCTGGCCCGCCGGGCAACGCCACCCGATCATACCTTGGCAGGCACAGCCCGTTCTGCAGGAAGTCGTCAAAGTGCTCGCCAACACGCCCGTCGCTGCAATAGACCGCGGCGGCATGGATACGCTTTTCGTTGTATTCAACCGGTGAGATATAAGGCAT
>CBDUNP010000274.1:0-4764 GCA_965368605.1 uncultured bacterium
GTGATCCGGGTCATCCCGTCGCCGAAGTCTTCCACCTTCGCGCCGTCCAGCTCGCTTGGGTCGATCCCCGCACGCTTCAGGGCGTCGTCACGGGTCGTGTTGGCGTTGCTCTTCTTCCCGTTGTTGTCATTGTTGTTGGCTGTGTTCTTCAGGCCGTCCATCATCTTGTTGCGGTCGTTCAGTTCGCTGTCCTTGGTGCGCGTCCCGTTGAGGTCGGGCAGGACGGGGGTGTGATGCTTCAGCAGTGACCCGGCCTTGTTCGCCGTGCGGGTCCGCGTGCGGTCGATGTCCTGTGTGTCATCAGTCGGGCAGGGGCTCTTGCCACGGTTCATCCGTTCCGAGTTGATGTCACGGGGCAGGCGGGTGCCGGTCTTGGTCTTCACCCGGGGCAGGCCGGGCAAACCATCTTCCGGCCGCATGCCCGACTCGCTGTTGGCACGCTCGTTCTCGATGTCGCGTACGGCTCGTGTGCCTGTTTCAGTCTTCACCCTTGGCTCACCCAGCAGCCCGTCGCGGGGGTCTTCACTGAGTTCGTGAGCAGGGCGGTCGTTCTTCGGGCCCGTCTCGGGGCACGGGTCGGGGTTGGCTTTCGCGGTGCTGGCGACCATCAGTGCGGCGGCGGTCGCCAGGGTCAAGAGGATGTTTTCAAGTCGGTTCATGGTTCACTTCTCTTTCGTGTTTGTGTTCGTGTATGTGTTGTTTTGTTAACCAGGTTGGTGGTGTTATTGGCTTACTCGATCACCAGGTCGTTACGTTTTGGCTCGACGTTCATCAGCTTGTGGAACTCGCCGATCGCCATCTTCTCTTCGACCTCGGTGATCTGGATCGTGCCGATCTGACGCTTGCGTTGGCCGAGCACTTCGCCGGTGGTCGGGTCGGTCAGGGTCTTGGTGATGCGGTAGACCTTGAAGCTGTCGCCGACGTGGATGTTGCTGTTGTTGCCGGCGTTCAGGTACACCTCGCCGAGCTCGGCATCCATCACCCGCCCGCTCCACTTCACCTCAGCCGCCTGAGTCGCGAACTTCTGTGCGATCTCGTTGATCGCCTCACGGCAGGCCTCGCCCAACGGCGTGCTGTTGAACTTGTTGCCGCCGAAGCTGAAGCCCTTGAAGTTGATGCTGCCCGCTAACGCACTGGACTTGATCTTCTTACGCACGGTGTAGCTGTTCACGACCTGGCCGGTGGTGGCATCCACGATGCGGATGTCGATCCCGACATGGCCCTTGGAGAACTGTGGGGAGATCGCGCCGCCCAGGTCCGACCCGGCATACCCGAAGCTGAACCCGCCGCCGGAATCGTTCTGCCCGAACTCGGTGACGCTGCCCATGATCAGCAGCTGTGCGCCGAAGAGGTTGCCGACCTTCGCGCCGCTCTCCTGATTGGTCAGGCCGTTGGCTGCGAGCTGCTGCTCACTCATCACGGTGCTGAGGTTGCCGCGTTCTAGGACGATGAAGCGTTCGGACTCGGTCAGTGCGGTGGTCAGCATCGCCGACAGCCCGCCGCCGATGTCCCACCCGCCGTGGACGGAGGTAAACGAGCCGACCGCGGTAAAGTCAGACACCGCCACGGTCCGCTTGGGGCCGGGGATGGTCGGCAGGGGGGCGGACAACATCGCCAGGTGCTCTTCAGCCTCGACCTGGATGTCCTCGCGATCGTTCTTGCGGTTCTTCTCCTTGTCGCCGAACCACGCATTGGCGGGCGAGGTGCCCAGGGTCAGCATCAGGAGTGTCAGTGCCAGGGTCATCATTTTGGTCGTCTTGGTCGTCATGGTCAGGTCCCTTTCGCTGGGGGGTTGTAGTTGTGTGTCTGCCTAAGACATCGCGACCCCCGTGCCAGAACCCGGCGAGGATGCGTCCACGGTTTGATTTGAGGGGTTAATAAGCTGGTGTGTGAGGTGTTAAGTGCTTGATGTGAAATAGGTTGTCACCGCGAATGCGGAAGTGAATATTCTGTCCGAGTTTCCAATCGGAGGTGCCCCCGTGCTGCGCCCGCTACGTAATTGGGGAAAATTACACATATATACTTGTGTTTAATTACCCAATATCGGGTATATTCACGTATATTAACTCCCGAGGAGCCAGCCATGCCCACCGACCCCTTCGCAGACACCGCGACCCCGGTCGACCGCAAGACCCTCCTCGCCCTGGTCGAGGCCAGCCACGCGGTCAACGCCGGTCTCGAACTGGCCGAGGTCTTCAACCACCTGGTCCGCAGCGCCGCCGACGTCCTCCAGGCTCAGGGCGCCAGCGTCCTGATGCTCTCGGAGTCCGGCGACGAACTGATCTTCCGCTCCGCCGTCGGCCCCGGCAGCAAAGCACTTGTCGGCACACGCATCGGCGCAGACCAGGGCATCGCCGGCCAGGTCATCAAGACCGGCCGAGCCACACGCATCGACGACACCACCATCAACCGAAACTTCCTCCCCGACGTCGACCGCAAAACCAAAACCCGCACCCAGAGCCTCCTCGCCGTGCCCCTGACCCACAGCAACGAGACCGTCGGCGTCGTCGAGGTAGTCAACCCAAAAAACAAAAAGCAGTTCACCGACCGCGACCTGGACCTGCTCAAGCTCTTCGCCAACCTCACCGCCAGCGCCGCACGCAACGCCCAGGCGCTCGACCGACTCTCCCGTGAGAACCGCTCCCTCCGCGAGTCCGCCCCGCCCCCGACCGTCGTCGGCAACTCCCCAGCCATCCGCGCCTCGCTACGCCTGGCACGCAAAGTCGCCCCGACCCGCACCAGCGTCCTGCTCACCGGGCAGACCGGCACCGGCAAGGAAGTCATGGCCCGCGCTGTCCACAGCTTGAGCCCCCGCCGTGACCAGCCCTTCGTCGCCGTTAACTGCGCCGCATTGACCGAAACCTTATTAGAGAGCGAACTCTTCGGCCACGAGAAAGGCGCCTTCACCGGTGCCACCGACCAACGCCCCGGCCGGTTTGAGCTTGCCGAGGGTGGCACCCTCTTCCTCGACGAGATCGGCGAGATGGGCTTGTCCAGCCAATCCCGGTTGCTCCGTGTGTTGCAGGAACGCGAGTTCGTCCGCGTCGGCGGGACCCAGACCCTCCGCTGCGATGTCCGCGTCATCGCCGCCACCAACCGCGACCTCCTGGCCGAATCCGCGCTGGGCCGGTTCCGTGAAGACCTCTACTACCGACTCAACGTCTTCCCTATTGAGCTGCCACCGCTTAGCGAGCGCCTCGAAGATGTCCCCGCGCTCGCCGCACACTTCCTGGACCAGCTCGGCCCGGACCTCGGCATCGATTCAACCTCGATCACGGATGACGCGCTCGCCGCGATGTCCAGTTACCACTGGCCGGGCAACATCCGCGAGCTGCGCAACGTCACCGAGCGCGCCGCGCTGCTCAGCGATGGCCGGATCGGCCTGGACGCGCTGCCACGTGAGATCACGTCTGAACAAACATCAATCGATCACCTGGACCCCGCTGGCCCCATCAGTTCCAGCGTAACACCGCCCGCGCCCTCAACGCCGGCACAGCCCACCGGCTCCCGCCTGGCCAACCAGGAACGCGAACTGGTCCACCGCACGCTGACCCAGACCGGCTGGAACCAGTCCGCCGCCGCGCGTAAGCTCGGCGTCACCCGTGATGTCCTGCGCTACCGTGTAAAAAAATACCAACTCGAGAAGCCAGAGTTCTAACCGCGAAGGCGCGAAGAACGTAGAGAAGAAAAGAGCCAAGAGTGATCCGCAGATGACTCAGATTGCACAGATTTGAGAAGCGCGTGTTCACAATACGCTCATGTGATAAAAAGCACCCCACGTGTAGCTCGCGGGCTTGCCGTTTAGCACCAATTCATTTCACGCCCTAAATACCGGAACCCCACAACCCACACACTCCCTCTCCCCGCCTCAACCTCTTAATCTGCCCACCTATCTGTGCAATCTGCGGATACCCTCTTACTCTTCTCCGCGCTCTTCGCGCCTTCGCGGTTAACTCAAGCCTTCAATCAGCTCGCCTTTGCGAAGCCACAGCCGTCGGTCTGCCGCCGCCGCGATCTGCTGGTCGTGCGTCACCATCACGATCGTCTGGCCCTGCTGATGCAGTTCGTGGATCAGCGCCATGATCTGCTGCCCGGTCTCCGCGTCCAGGTTCCCGGTCGGTTCATCCGCCAGCAGCACGTCCGGCTCATTGACCAGCGCCCGCGCAATCGCCACGCGCTGACGCTCGCCGCCCGACAATTTGCTCGGCCGATGCTTCATCCGATCCTTCAACCCGACCCGCTCCAGAAGCGCTTCCGCCCGCTGCTTCGCCTCGCCACGGCGCCCCGGCCAGCCCAGAATTGACGACCGGATCATCGCACCGGTCAGCACGTTCTCTAGCGCCGTCAACTCCGGCAGCAGGTGGTAACTCTGAAACACAAACCCGACGTGCCGGTTCCGATACCGATCGATCGCCGCCCCCGGCAGCTGGAAAATATCGCGCCCATCAAATGTCACCGCGCCCTGCTCCGGCCGATCCAGCCCGCCGATCAGGTGCAGCAGCGTGCTCTTGCCCGACCCCGACGATCCCAACACAGCCAACCATTCCCCGTGCGCCACCGTGACATCCACCCCACGCAACACATGCAGGTCCTGCCCGCCGATGTGGTAGTGCTTGTGCAGGTCGCGCACCGACAGCAGGGCGGGCCCGGGAGGGGGCTGGTCAGGCACGGAAGTTGTGTGGGCATTCATTTCATTCATACCATTTTGTCAACCACCAACCCTACTCGTACCGCAACGCTTCCACCGGATCGAGCCGTGCAGCG
>CBDUNP010000275.1:0-4743 GCA_965368605.1 uncultured bacterium
ACTTTTTAACGCCCGCTTCCAAGTTTCGCGGGAGGAAAGACCGGCCTACAAGATTATTAATAAACAATGTTTATGGCCCAATTGCTTTATCACAGCGCGCACCTGAGCCAAGCCGCTTGAGATCGTCAGCAAGTCAGATCAGACAAGCACCCATACATTGCAGCGCTCAGAGCCTAACCCGTTCGCTCTCAAGATGTTCATGTAGCCGGGGAAGTGGTAACAGTCGACCCGAGTGCCTCGTTGCCCAACTTTGTGAGAGTGGTGGATGTGGCCAGCCCAGGTGGCTTGGGGCCGAATCCGGCAACCAAAGGCGCTGCCTTTGTGGGCAATTCATAGCCGTTGGTCTTAACAACTTGCCGGTACCAGTCATATGAGTCTTTGGGCGTGCGCTTCTGCGTTTGGAAGTCGACGTGCACCAGACCGAATCGCTGGTCGTATCCCCAGCCCCACTCAAAGTTATCCATGATCGACCACTGGAAGTAGCCACGGACATCAATGCCATCGTTGGCAGCGTCGCGCAATGCGCAGAGGTGACGGGCGAGGTAATCGATACGCGGGGCGTCGTGGACCTTGCCGTCCTGGTGGACCCAGTCCATGCCCGCGCAGCCGTTCTCGGTGATATAGATCGGCAGGCCGTAGCGTTCATGGATGAAGCGTGGTCCCCAGTACAGGGCTTCGGGTGTGACCGGCCAACCGATCTGCGTGTAGGGGCCGCCCGGCGGCAGCTGGACGTGCTGAACGCCTCCCGTTTCATCTGCGCGGACGTAGCCGCATTGGTAGATGTTCGCTCCATAGAAATCCAGCGGTTGATGGATCGTGGGCAGGTCGTCTTCGAAGCCTTGAGGCATGTGCTTGCCGTGCAGTAATAAACCGTCCTGCGGGTATGTGCCCAGGATCGCGGGGTCGGCGTACCAGGTTGTGTTGAAGAGCCAGCCCGGGTCATCGCCGACCTTCATTGTCTCCTGTCGGGCCGCTTGGACATCCGCCGCCTGCATCGTGGCCGGGATCGCAGCGCAGCCGACGACCGCCCAACCGACGCGGGGATTATTCACCGCCCGTTCACGTATGACCTGCACAGCCCGGCCGTGTGCTAAGAGTGAGTGATGGATGACCCGCAACAGAGAGGGCTGATCGTATTTCATCCCGGGCGCATGGTTCCCGGTTGAATGGCCGTGGTCTATATAGACTTGGGGCTCGTTGAGCGTGAACCAGTTCGTAACACGGTCAGATAAGCGATCGACCACCAGTTGGGTGTAGTCCGCGAACCAGTCTGCGGTGTCGCGGTTGAGCCAGCCGCCACGGTTAAAGAGGTGCTGGGGGTAGTCCCAGTGGAATAGCGTAACCCAGGGATCGATGCCGCGATCAAGCAGCGCATCTACCAAGCGATCGTAGAACGCTAACCCTTTCTCATTGGGGCGCCCGGCCTGATCCACCACACGCGGCCAAGAGACTGACAGCCGGTAGGCGCTGACACCCAGACCCGCGATCAGGTCGGCGTCTTCTTCGTAACGATAGTAATGGTCGCAAGCGACCCGGCCGGTATGACCGCCGCGTACGGCCCCGGGTTTCTCGGCAAATGTGTCCCAGACGCTTGGGGTCCGTCCATCCACCTCGGCGGCACCTTCAATCTGATATGAGGCGGCGGCCACTCCCCAGACGAATGAATCGGGAAATGTTTTCTTAGTCTCCATAGCTGAATAGCATACACGCTTTAGCCGGTATTTCAATATGTTTCATGTGTTTCACAAGTGATTTTACACTATTTTTCGCCATTTAATCGGTTTTTTCTTGACCCCAACAGGTTGCCGCTGTAATTTGTGTTGAATCGTGGTGCAACAGATGGTCAATTGACTGCAACATCTTTGCACCAAGAACAGCTTGGAGGCATCATCTTGAGCACGGTCCGTGACATCGCAGCCTCGGTGGGCGTTTCTCCCGCCACCGTTTCCCGGTCACTGAATAACCCAAACGTGGTCAGCCGTACGGTGCGCGAAAAGGTGCTGCGCGAAGCCGAGCGTCTGGGCTACCGACACCAATCTGAAAAGCGATCAGGCATGCGAAATATCGGGCTGTTGTACCTGGATGAAGCGCCCGCCGGGCAGTACGTGGGCTACGACGCGCTGATCTGGGGCGGTGTGATACGGGCGGCACAGGCGCTGAAGATGAACGTGGCCGCGCTGAACCCCTTGAGTAAACGCGAGGGCGAATCGTTCGGGCAGTTTGCTGAAAGAATGGGCGTCGATGGTTTGGTTGTCCGCGTTGACCAGCAGAGCCGACATCTCTGTGCCGACATCGCCAACGATGGCGTGCCTCACGTCGTGGTCGCTGATCGCTTTGACGATCCTAATATCAACTATATCCACTGTGATTCCAACGTCGCCTCCTCCGCCGCGATCAATCACCTGATCGAGATGGGGCACACGACGATCGGGATCTGCCACAACGTGGTGATCGACACCGACCACGCCGACCGGATCGAGGGGTACTACTCCGCACTCAAACTCGCAGGCATCGAGCCCGATCCGAGGCTGCGCGTACCTGCCACACCGGACCTGGACGGCGGGAGCGCCGCGCTGACCCAGTTCCTGTCGATGTCAAAACCCCCTACAGCGATCTTCGCCACGGACCCGATGCTGGCGATTGGCATCACCCGCCGGGCTCACGAAATTAACCTGGTGATCCCCGACGAGATGTCTGTGGTCGGCGTGGACGACGGGGATATGCGCCGCATCTCGCTGCCTTGTTACACCGCTATCCGCCAGGATGCTTCGGAGATCGGCTTCCGGGCCGGGCAGTGGATTTGCAGGGCGATCCGTGGCGGGTCTGACGCTGACAACCGGCTGCAGCACCGTCTTGAAGCCTTCCTCGAGATCAATCAATCCACCGCACCGCCACCGGAAAAGCCGGTGCGCATGACCCCCAACGGGCAGCGGATCAAAGGCTGACAAACAATCTACATGAGCCAACAACCCCGTACGGGAATACTCAACGTGTCAAAACGAGCCTTTACATTAATCGAACTGCTGGTGGTGATCTCCATCATCGCGCTGCTGGTGGGCATCCTCCTGCCGGCGTTGGGCGCGGCCCGGCGCACCGCTCAGGCGGTGGTGTGCAAATCGAATGTGAAGCAGGAACTGACCGCGATCGCGCTGCACGGCAACGACCACGATGACTTCCTGCCCGTCGCCGTCAGCTACGACCCCGAGATGGGGTCGGCCAGCAGCGTGATGACCGAGCCGATCCCCTACATCCACCACCTGCTGATCCCCTACGTCGGCGGCGACGATGACACGGGCGACTATCAGCAGACCTTCCGCTGCCCGTCGAGAGAGTCCGGCGGCAGCCCGGCCAACTTCCCGGACCTGGAAGACGAACTTCACACACACTACCGCTACAACTGGCAGGCCGCGTTCTACCGCCTGAACATCCAGGCCGCCTTGTTCGGCTACAACAGCGCCCAGAAAGACCTGGTCCACAACATCACAGCGATCAAGGAACCTACCAAAGCAGTCCTAGTCTACGACACGGTCTGGCCCGGCTGGGACGACCGCGAGTTTGTTCATAACGAAGGCATCAACATCGGTTACGCCGACGCTCACGTGGGGAATATCACTGCACAGGATTACAAGGCCGCGTCGAAGTATGCGACGGCGGACAACCCGTTCCAACCCGAGTGGCCGAATGATTTTCTGAATGAGGGCTGGCCCTACCCCAAAGTACCGTAACACTTAACACGGATTGTATCCGTGTGAATCATATGTTTGTGTTGTTTGGAAACTATTCATCAAGCGAAGGGAGAACAGAATGTTAAATGCATCTAAGAAGGCTGTGCTCGCGGCGGTCGTTGCGGCGGTGTCGTTTGCCGGCGCGGGATCAGCGTCCGCTGAACTCTTGACCAACCCGGGCTTTGAGACCGGTGGGACCGGCTGGGGCAGCTACGGCGCAGCGGGTTTCCACGAGTTCTTTGGCCCAAACGGCCACGCCAGCTTTTTTTCCGACGGCAATGGCAACCTCGGCGGTGTATTCCAGACCGGTATCGCCGGGACGCCGGGTGAAACGTACCAATTCGATCTGACCGACGTGCGGATCGAATCCAACACCAATTCTAACTACATGTTCGGGCTCGAGTATTACCAGGCCGACGACGCCACCAAGATCGGCGAGGACTTCGACTCGATCTCTCTGGCTGTGACCGGTGACGGCCTGTCGTTCAGCATGAGCGCCACCGCACCAAACGACCCGCAGCTGGCATTTGTTCGTCCGGTCATCAAGTTTGACAGCTCGATTTCGGCTGGCCAGGGGCAAGAAAACGTCTTCGTATTTGACGCGTCACTGACACCCGAGCCAGCAAGCCTCGGCCTGCTCGCCGCGGGCGGGATGGCCCTGCTGACACGTCGTCGCTGACCCCAGAGTGTTCGGTCGGGTCACATGCGTGCTAGGCTTCGCGTCCACCGGATGTAACCCGACCGAACTTTATTATCTTCTGTAGCTAAGTATCCCTCCGTGGTTTAAGTATTAGAAAAGGACGAGAGATGATGACAAAGACACTACTAGGTTTGTTAGTCGCCGCAGGGATGGCCACCCAGGCTTCGGCTGCGGTGAACATACTTATAAACCCGGGTTTCGAAGATACCGATGCCGTGCCTGACGGTGTTTTCGGTGACGGCTGGGGCAAGTTCGGGGCCGTGGATTACAACGCCTTCTTCGGCGCTAACCCGCACGCCAGCCTCTTCGCGGATAATG
>CBDUNP010000276.1:0-4702 GCA_965368605.1 uncultured bacterium
ACTTGTCCGGCTGCTGGATGAAGCAGCCGACGACCAGCCTCGGCGAGTCCAGCGGAGCACCACCGATGTAAGACGACACGTACCGGTCCTGGTAGTACCCGCCCTGCTTGAAGTTGGGCAGCTGCGCGGTCCCGGACTTACCGAACAGGTCGTAGAGCTTGGAGTTGGCCTTCTGCCCGCCGCCCTCGGTGACCTGCCGACGCAGGACCGAGCGGGTGTAGTCCGCCACATTTTTATCCAGCACACGGACGCCCGGCGGGGTCAGCTCACTGCCCGGGCCCAGCACGGGCGTAACCGTCGGCGTCAGCAGCACGCCCCCGTTGGCGATCACGCTAAACGCACGGACCATCTGCAACGGGGTCACGCTGACCTCCTGGCCCATCGGGACGCTGGTGACTGAATAGTGCGTCCACTTCTTCAAGGGATGCACCACGCCCCCGACCTCCCCGGGCAGGCCCGAGCCGGTGGGTTTGCCGAAGCCGAACCGGACCATCGCTTCATGCAGCTTCTCGGCACCGACGCGCTCGGCGACGATCGCCATGCCGATGTTGCTGGAGTAGATCAGCACCTCGTCCCAGGTGATCACCCCGTGCGGCTTGGCGTCGCGCAGGCGTCGGCCCTTGCTCGTGCGGTGGACGCCGGTCGTGGTCGTATCAATCTTCTCGTTAGGATCAGCCGCCCCCAGTTGGGTCATCGCGGACCAGATGATCGGCTTGAAGATCGAGCCCGGCTCAAACACGTCCGTCACCACGCGGTTGCGCCGCATCTCCGGCTTGGACGTGTTGAAATACGTCGGGTCGAACGACGGGTAGTTGGCCAGCGCCAGCACCTCGCCGGTGTGCGGGTCGATGACGACCAACTGCCCGGACTGCGCGTTGTATTTCTCGACCGCCTCGGCCAAGTTTGTTTCGGCGAATGACTGGATCACCGCGTCGATTGACAGCCGAAGGTTCTCCCCGTCCTTGGGCTTCTGATAATTCCCTGAATCGACCCACAACGCCCGGCCTCGCGCGTCGCGCTGATAACGCACACGCCCGTCGGTCGCGGTGACCCGTTTGTTGTAAAGCTGTTCGAGCCCTTCGAGCCCCTTCCCGTCGGCCCCGACAAACCCGATCAACTGCCCGGCCAACGGCCCCTGCGGATAATCGCGCACAAGAAACGGATCGGTCGCCAGCCCCGGCAGGTCCAGGTCTTTTAGCTGCTGCGCCCGGTCGTCGTTCAGCCGACGGTCCAGCACGACGTACCGGCTGTTGGGCCGGGCCGCCAGCGCCAGTTCGATATCTACCGGGTCGTAACCCAGCCCGTAACCCACCTTCTCCGAGAAGCTGGAGTGGTCGACAATCAGCATCGGGTCCACGAAGAGCTTGTTGGCGACACGCGTCGTCGCGAGCACCCGGCCCTTACGGTCCAGGATCGTGCCGCGTCGGCCGGACAGCTTCTTCGTGGTCACTTGCGTCCCGACCTTCGCCGCCAGCCGTTCTTCAGGCGATGTCTGCAACTGCACCACACGCCCGACCAGCCCCAGCAGCACGACCGTGATCAGGATGATCATCACCCGCCCGACCAGCAACACCCGCGCGGGGCTGCGGTCCACCTCGGTCACAGCACCACCGGGCCTTAGCGGCGGCAGGCTGTTCGCTTCCGTGTATAGCGGGGGGGACTCATCACTCATGGCGTGCATCGACGTGGGATTCAGCCGACTCCGGATTGATGTCGTGGTGAGTCGCCGCGGGTTCCATCGTCAACCCGGCGCGCGTCAGCGCGTCCTGCAGTGCCTTGGGGTTGGTCTGGCTGGCGATGCGTACCTGCGTGTCCCAGGTCGCCTGACGGTCCTGGTTCATCTGCCGATGCAGCACGGTGATCTCGTGCATCAGTTCCAGCCGTTGCTGGCGGAGGTTAAAGACGGCCGAGCCGACGAGCACCGCGAGCACCAGGGCCGTCAACAGCTTGGCGAACATAGGCAGGCGCCGGTGCGGGTTCGGGGATCAGTCGCGGTCACGCTAAGGTCCGGCCATACGGGTCAGCCGGGGATAATCAGTTCCTGGCCGACCTCAAGCCGGTCGGGGCTCTTGAGCTTGTTGGCCTCGGAGATGAGCTTCCACTTGTCGCCGTCGCCCAGCGTGCGCTCAGCGATCTGCGTCAGGTTGTCACCGGGGCGGACTTTGTAAGTCCGGCTACTCCTGCTCGTCGTGGTGGAGCTACGCGATGACGTGCCCGCGATCTGCGCAACACGCGCGTTCCCAGGCAGACGCAGCTTCATCCCGACCTGTAGGCCCGTCGGGTCGTCGAGCTTGTCTTTGTTGGCGTCGAGAAGCTCCTGCCACTTGCCGGCACTCCCCAGATGCTTCGCCGCCAGCTCAGACAGCGTGTCGCCGGCCTGGACTTCGATGGTCTTGCCGGAGGTGTTGGGGACACGGTTGTCGACGCGGATCGTCCGTTCGCTGCCGGCATCGACAAACGCCGGGCCGAGCAGTGCGTCGTCACGCTTGGGGATATCCAGGACCACGCCCAGTTGCACGCCGCCGTCGCGTGAGACCTTGCCGGGGTTGGCGTTGGCGATGGTGC
Source organism: uncultured bacterium (assembly GCA_965368605.1). Lineage (GTDB taxonomy): Bacteria > Planctomycetota > Phycisphaerae > Phycisphaerales > Phycisphaeraceae > JAJRRS01. Next base: position 2,566 of record CBDUNP010000276.1, read on the forward strand.
GCCAGTAGTCGCCGTTGCCGTAGTGGCGTTGAGCGATCTTGGTGAGTGTCTCGCCCTTGAGGACGGTGTGGCGGATCGCCGAGCCGTTGTTGTTAGAAGTAGAAACGGGTGGCGTGCGGACAGGCGGCGACACGTAGGCCACCGGCGTTTCATGCGGCAGCTCGACATCGTCCTGGCCGAAGGTCATGGTAGGGATGCCGGCGCTGTCGGTATTGTTCGAGCTCTCGTCGACGTTGCTGAGCGTGACCAACTCATCCGCGGTACGGGTATCCGCCGCGTCGGCCTGGCGGTTGGTGTGCGGGGAACGCAACCGGTCACTTGGGATGAAGAAGTCGCTGGGCGGCTCGATCACCGGGCTGGACCCGCCGGCGGGCGTGGTGGGGGACTCGGGGGAGCCCGCGCCGATGCCGGGGTTGCCGGTGAAGCCCGGGGCCACGTCCGAGTTATCGATCGACCGCTGCGTCTCCGCGGCAAAGTCGGTGAAGTCGGCTGGGTCTTGTTGAGGTTGGGAGAGCTGGTCGCTGATGATGATCCCGATCAGCAGGATCACACACATGCCCAGCAGCAGTCCGATTTTAGTTTCGCGTGTCATGACCTGTTTCCATCCTTGTGTCAGGTCCGGCCGTCTTCCATGACGGCTGGGGTTGGGACTTTAACTCAAATAGGGCCGATCGTCACACTTAGCCGGGCTTTGAGTCGTTGTATCGTCTTATCACTCCGTCCGTTGGAGGCCGCGTAGCTTGGCGCTTCGGCTCCGTGGGTTTCGTTCGGCCTCGTCGTCCCCGGCGGTCAGCGGCTTGCGGGTCAACACCGTAAAGCCGTCCTGCATGCCAAGGGCCGCAAACGCCCGTTTCACCCGGCGATCCTCCAGCGAGTGGAAACTGATGATCGCCGCCCGTCCCCCTGTCCCCGGATTGTCCCCCGGATTATTTTCCCCCGTTTGGGCGTGGCCCGCCTTCAGCAACCGGGGCACGTCCGCCAGCAGGCCTTCCAGAGCACCCAATTCGTCGTTCACCGCGATCCGTAACGCCATGAACGTTCTTGTCGCCGGGTCGATCCGATGGCCACGATGCCGGGGGTTCCGAGATCGCGGCGACCAGGGTCGCTTGCCCGGACGCTTGGGGCCTCGCTTCGGCGAAGCGGCCCGGGGGTACGCTCGGCGGACCAGTTCCGCCAGCCCGCTGGTGGTATTTATCGGCTCAATTCGGCGTTGTTCGACAATTTTCCGGGCGATCCGTCGGCTAAGCCGCTCCTCGCCGTACTCGTAGATCAGGTCCGCCAGCTCGTTCTCCGGCAGGCTGTTCACCAGCGTCGCCGCCGTCACCGTCGATCCGGTGTCCAGCCGCATATCCAAAGGCCCATCCTCGCTGAACGCCAGCCCCCGCTGCGGGTTGTCCATCTGGTTCGAGGCGAACCCCAAATCCGCCAGCAGCCCGTCGACCGCAGCGACCCCGATCTGCTCCAAAACCCCCCGTGCGTCCCGGAAATTCGCATGGATCACGTCCAGCCCGACCCCCGCTTCCTCAGCGATCGGCCCCAGCCGGTCCCGGCTGAAAGCCACATTCCCCGGGTCCATATCCAGCCCGATATACCGCCCGCCGCCCCCGCCCCCGCCCCCGGGGGCCTGCCCCAGCCTCGGGATCAGCATCGCCCCGTGCCCGCCCCGGCCGACCGTGCAGTCCAGCACGACCTGCCCGGGCTGAGGGTCCAGCAGCTGCATCACCTCATCCGGCAGCACCGGCAGATGGCCGACGCTATCGGTGGGTTCATGGGTAGGCGGGTTGTCCGGGCCTGTTTCTAGAGGTTCCACAGGTGCATAGGATACCCAAAGAAAAAGACGAGGCGTCGTGAGACGTCCCGACTTCAAAAGTCTCAGTCGGCCCGGCAACGTGAAATGGCCTGAAGCAAGCCTTTTTTTAGTGCCTTGTATTGACTATTGCGATGTTTCGGCATCTCAATCCTGAGCTCGGGTGAAACTTAGGTGACGGACAGTTTGGGAAGCCCGTCGTCGTGGCATAGAATCCAAGGATGCCTACGCAATTTCATGCCACGACTGTGCTTTCGATTCGCCGAGGAGATTCCGTCGCCATCGCCGGGGACGGGCAGGTGACGATGGGCGAGGTGGTCGCCAAGGGGG
>CBDUNP010000277.1:0-4668 GCA_965368605.1 uncultured bacterium
GCTAACACCATCCGAATCGGCAACATGGACAACGACGGTGACGGCGACATTGTGGTCGGTCGGGATGACGGTTTTATCAGCTGGGTCGAACGCGCCGGCGACAACCTTACAGGTATCAACAGCTTCAATGCAGGTGGGGTCAACGACCTGGCGTTGGGTGACGCTGATGGCGATGAGAACGGCGACGTCTTTATCGCTCGGCCCGACGGCACGGTCCTGTGGGTCGAAGCCAGTGCATTGAATCAGAACTTCAGCGCGGTGGCCGCCTCGCCCCTGATCGCGGGGCTTGGTGCGACACTGACATCCATTGACGTCGGCGACCTCAACGGCAATGGGATGCTCGATATTGTTGTCGGTGTTGATGACAACGGTATCGGTGGGTCGCTTGCCTGGCTTGAAGTGCAGGGCTCCTCTCTGGTCGTCCTTGATCCGTTCTTTAATCTTGGTTCGCCGGTCGTTGACCTGAAGATCGGGGATCGTGCGGTGCCCACAATACTCGTCGGTGACTTGAACTCTGACGGATTCGTTGGTATCGACGACCTGAACCTGGTCCTGGGCAACTGGAACCAGAACGTGACGCCTGGCAACCCTTTGGAGGGTGACCCCAACGGTGATGGCTTTGTGGGGATCGACGACCTCAACGAGGTGTTGGGCAACTGGAACGCAGGCACGCCCCCAGCCCCTTCGACGGTGCCCGAGCCCGCCGCGTTCCTCTTGATGGGTGCTGGCTGTGCCGCATTGTTACGCAGGCGTAAGTGATCCACGTGCGACGTAATATCAGGCGACCGATCACCTTTGGCGCGGTTTCTACAGCGTTAGATTGAGGATGGCATCATGAGTACCCGAACCCCTGCAATCCTGATCGCCGCGTCCGTCATCGTATCTTCTGCGGTACATGCGGCGGAAGGGCCTGCGTACAACGTCGTCATCGACAACCTCGTTACGGCCGATACCGTCACGATGGCGGACAGTGTCGGGCCTGGGTTCAAGGCGCATCTGAACTTCCCATACATGCACCGGATGTATGACGGCACGTTGGTCGCCAACTACACGATTGGTCAGACCCAAAGTGGTCTTCAGATCGGTAGGAAAGCGGTCAGCACCGATGATGGTCAGACCTGGACCGTGACCAACAGCCCCGCCGACGACGGGCAGGCCAAGATCATCAAGCCCCCGGGAGAGTTCAGCCGTGGGTTTTCTGTTGGCTTCAGCACGGGCAGTCCCGCGGGACAGACCACTTTTGCCAACTCGAGTTTTTCAAGTAACGACGGCGGAGCCAACTGGATCCCGGGCGTATCGACTTATGACACCGCGGGCGTGCCATACACGGTGGTCAGCGGGAGTTTTGGAGACGTGGTCGACGCGGGCGGCGGGACGTGGCTGATGCCCGCTTTCGGAACCCGGGCCGGGGAGTCTACGTTCGAGAGCATCCTCTTTGAAAGCACCAACCAAGGGGTCAGCTGGACACGCAAGAGCACGATCTCGCCTTATGTCGCGGGGCTGAATGCCAACATGGGTCCCGAAGGCCCGACCGAGACTTCTCTCTTGAAGCTTGATAACGGCGAACTACTTGCGGTATTCCGAACCGGGCAAACCTTCCCCAGCACGGATGTGAACCTGACGACCCCATCAATCTTCTGGGCGAAGTCCAGCGACGGCGGTTCGACATGGAGTGACGCGAAGATGTTGGGTGTCTCCGGATCGTTCCCGTTGATTAAGAAGCTTGACGACGGCGGGGTCGCGATGACCTACGGGCGGTACGGTGCGAAGGTCATGTTCGCCGACCCGACCGGCACCCGGTGGAGTGAGCCAACGATTATTTATGAAGGGCCCGGCAGCGGGCACACCGAGATGCGCCGGCTAAGCGATGGTCGGTACGCCTACGTTTACGATCAGTCGGGATTCTATCCACCACCCTGGAACGGTTCGGTTCCAATTGGGTACGTGTACGACAACGATCAATCCGCCAACCTGATCTCCGCGATCCTTGATATCGCCCCGGCCGTCGTGTCGGAAGACTACGACTGGGCGGTGGAGTATCACGGCGACACGACCCCCGATCAGACGGCCGCGCCGTGGCTGGCGGGGTCGGTGGGTGCAACCAGTGTGCGCCTCTGGGCCGAACTGGGGCAGGATTACATGCGCATCGAGTCGGGTGTCAGCGGTCCTAACAATCTGCAGAGCTACCGCCTGTTGGGCAGTGATCCGCTCTGGGACCCGCTTGATTTTCAGGACGGCGTGGTGGTCGATATCCGGGCCCGGGTCGGCGACAACCAGACCGATCACGGTGCCGCCAGCCTGTTGATCGGCGACGGCGCGAATGGGACGATTGCCCTGAGCCTGTCGGGCGCATCGGAGGTCAACCTGACCGGAGGCTCCGGGGCTGGCGGTGTGTTGACCTATACCGATGGCGCATTCTCTACGCTTGATTGGCACCTTTATCGTTTAATCATCGAGCCTAGTGATCTGGCGGGGCAATTGCGTGCTTCACTATTTGTTGATGGGGATTGGGTGACGCCGATCCTCACGCAGACGCTTGCATCCAGCGCGTTTAACGGTCTGATCTTCGGGGATCGGGTATCTACTGAGAACGGTATCTTCGAGGTAGACTTCCTCCGCTTTGCGGGCTTGGCCTCCGATATCGAGGGAGACCTCGACAGCGATGGTTTTGTCGGGATCGACGACCTGAATCTTGTGTTGGGGGCATGGAACCAGAACGTGCCGCCCGGCAACCCGCTGGCGGACCCGTCCGGAGACGGTTTTGTCGGGATCGACGACCTGAACATTGTGTTAGGCAATTGGAACGCGGGAACGCCACCGGGGCAATCGCCGTCTTCGAGCTTGCCTGAGCCAGGTTCGGTGATGGCCTTGATTGTGTTGAGCCCACTGTTGCAACTGCGCAAGTGGTTACGTTCTGATCGTTAGCGCTAACGGGACACGTAATTATAGTTGGGCCGCACCGAGTTCTATCTAGGGATATAGAATGACAAAATCAAGGTTGCTGGCACGATGCTTCTATCTTTTTTTGCTCACGACGGTCGCCCCGGTCGCCACCGATGGGGATGCCTTACGGGAAGAGGCTTCGGGCGGCACGGGGAATCATTTTCGACAAACTCATAACCCCGATCGGCCCCGGATCGCGGTCTACGGTGGCATCGGGCTGTTCCCCACAGGTGAAGGGCGGTGGAGCGGCTATGGTGTAACGGATGCCGGATCGGTTGACCGGCTTATCCAGCGTTGCGCCGACCACGGCGTCACGCAGATCAGTGCCAACCTGATTGAGGAATACCAGGATAACACCGATCTTGATGTACGCGCTGGGCAAGCCCACACACTGATCCATAAACTCATACGTCAGGCACACAAACGCAACATACTGGTTTACGCCGACGTGCCGGTATTTGGACACACTGCCGTCGATCGGTCTTTTGTCGAGGCGCACCCCTACGTTTTTACACGGTCTGTGTCTGACGAACCGGATACACATATGCTAAGCCCCGGCTATGCCGAAGTCCGGGAGCACAAGCGGAATACCTTCCTGACTTTCGTCCGCGAGTTCCCGTTCGATGGCGTGCATCTGGATTTCATCCGCTTCCCTTACTATACGCACGACCTGCGTGAGGGATCATGCAAGCACGGCTACGACGCACCACTGCTAAACGCTTATCGCGAGATGGTCGGCGAAGCCGAGGGATACCGGCCCGCGGCTGATGATGAGGCATGGATCGCCCTCCGTGCGGGTTACGTCACAATGTATATCGGGGAGCTGCGTAATGGATTGCGTGACGCAGGCAACGATATCCCTATCGCCGTATACAACTCCGGTATATATGGCCGTGAGGACAGCCTGCGTACCGTTCTCCAGGATTGGCAGCAATGGAACGCCGAGCAGCTGGTAGACGAACATCACCCGATGTTTTTGATGACCGGTGGGAGAGGCAATCTGGTGCATGCCGTGATGAGCTTGGTCGAGGGAAAGTCCGACGGGACAACGGTCTTTGGGCCGATCTTTCTGGCGGAGGGGTACAAAAAAACACGGCCCACCCCAGACGATGTTAGGGATGCCGCCCGAAGGATGATCAAGGCAGGCTGTGACGGGCTATGGTTCTGCCGGGTATCGGAAATCGAAGAGTACGGCCTGTGGCCCGTCGTTAAGGAGATTTCTTCCTGGTCGATCTCTGAAATCCGCGACGAGTCTTTTGATCCCACGCGGGTCAACCTTCTCGACAACGGTGATTTTATGAATGGATTAAGTGGTTGGCGGTGTGATCCGGAAGGGGCCGTCAACGTCCTAAACCACGGGGAAGTCAGGTTTGAGTCCAACTCGACCGTCGAGTCGACGTTGTCACAGCTAATCACATTCGAGCCGCTTAGCTACATGCCGGTTGCCAGCCTCGACGTGAGTCTGGATGTCTGGGCGGACGATCAAGCGGATGCCGATGCCTTTCGTCTGGCGGTTCAGCTTGTCTACGTAGACGGAGACAAGCAAACGCATGAACTCTCGATCACACCTACGGGTGACGGGTGGCAGCAGTACAGGTTTCGCGTGCCTGTCGAAGCAGATTACAAAGACCGGGTTTTAGACCGGGCCTCGCTAACGATCTACACGCAGGCCGATGCCGCCGCCTATCGCTTCCGTGATGTCCGTGTCGAACGCGACGATATCCT
>CBDUNP010000278.1:0-4666 GCA_965368605.1 uncultured bacterium
GTCCGGGGCAGCGTCAACTGGGCTGGGTGGTTCTGCGACTCAGGCATAGCGGCGTAGGGAACGGGGACCGGGAATCAGTCGGATTGTATTCGTGCTGAACGGCGGTTTCATTTTCGCCACCACGGAACAACCTATTGTCGGCATAAAAAACGCCCACGCAATCTCCTGCGTGGGCGTTTTGATTATTGTCTTTCTAAACCCCGACTCACACCGCTCGTGGATGAGCCTCGTCGTAGGCGGTACGCAGCCGCATGCTCGACAGGTGGGTGTAGATCTGGGTGGTCGACAGGGACTGATGGCCCAGCAGTTCCTGGACGCTGCGCAGGTCTGCGCCGTTGTCCAGCAGGTGCGTCGCGAAGCTGTGACGCAGGGTGTGTGGGCTGATCGTCGAGTCCAGATCGCAGGACTTGAGGTACTTATCGAGCTTGCGGCGGACCGAGCGGGTCGAGAGCCGACCGCCGTTCTTGTTGACGAACAACGGGATGGCGGGGTCGGACATCGACTGCTGACGCAGGGCGGTGAAGCGTTGGTCGGGCTCCAGCAGCGTTAGGTAGTGGCGGATCGCGGCGATGGCGTGCGACCCCAGCGGGACGATGCGTTCCTTCTTGCCCTTGCCGCGGATGTTGACGGTCTGGCCAACCTGATCCAGGTCGTTGCGGTTGAGGTCCACCAGTTCGCTGACGCGGACGCCGGTGGAGTAGAGCGTTTCGAGGATCGCACGGTCACGGGCACCGAGGGTCTCGCGGTTGTCCGGTGCGCTCAGCAGTTTCTCAACCTGATCGACGGTGATGGCCTTGGGCAGACGCTTGGTCTGCTTGGGCGTGCGGATGAGAAGCATGGGGTTGGTCTGGCATTCGCCGCGCTTGAGCAACCACTTGTAGAAGCTGCGGAGCGTGGCGATCTTGCGAGCGGTGGTGGCTGGGGAGTAGCCAAACCCGTCCAGGTGCGTGAGGAAGCCGCGGATGACCATGGCGTCTGCGCCCTTGAGTTTGGCCTCCAGGCGGTCGCTGCCGTTGGCGCCGCCTTCCGGCGCGGGCGTGTCGGCAATCTGCTGGCCGGGGGCTTCACCGTTGAGGAACTCGGCGTACTGACGCAGATCCGCGCCGTAGCAGCGGGCGGTGTACGGGCTGAAGTGCCTCTCATACCGCAGGTAGTTGACGAACTGTTCGAGCGTGGGGTTTGTTGCTGCCATAGCTGTTTCCTCTTCTGTCATCGGCCTAAGTGGCCGAACGGCCACACGAATTTGTGTACCAATCTTCCGGGCGGTGCCCGTTTTACGTTTTCGGGTTACGCCCCGGGGTTGATATTGACTTTGTTGAGCTGGTCGACCATCCTCGCGCCCAACTGGTGCGAGAGCATCGCCGCATCGAACCATTCGATGTCGGATTCCTTGTCACGGGCCATATCGATCAACTGATCCAGAAGCTGTGGCTCCTGCCCCGGAGCACACCGAAAGACATAGCGTTGGCCCTGCTTGACCAGGACCAGCTCACGAGTGCCGTCGTCGGCCTTCTGCTCGTGCAGGGTCGGGCCGGGAGGGCCTGGCTGGGGGTTTTGAATGGGTTCGTTCATTTCGGCACGGCCTCGATCCGGTTCGGATCGGCGGCGTGCCGACCCGTTATGTCGCGGGTTCTGCGGCGAACATCGGCGGTGCGAGTCGTTCTTGTTCGACGCGCAGCAGCTGTTTGCTCACCAAGTAAGTCACAAACTCGGTGTACAGGTCCATGTCGATCTGATAGAGGCGCCAACTACGTTCAGGGTCTGCTTCGTCCTGGTCGCCGCGTGTGGCGGCGTAGGTCACTAACTGTTCATGCACCGCCGGGTCTGAAGCGTCGTAGAAACCGGATACGACGCTGACCGGTCGGCGGAGCTTGTGGGTCTGCTCGGGCGGGGTGGTGTCATCCGTCCCCGCACGCACCAGTTCACGGAGATTGGTCGCGTGAGCACTTTCTCTTTGAGGATCGAAGTACAACTCGATCGCGATCCCCAGCTTCGGCGGGTCGTACGGGTCATACGCGGTGAGCGTCCCGACGACCAACGCATCAACCCCCAGCACGGTACGCAGCTCGACGACGTCCCTGGCATCGGTGACGCCAGACATCTGCAGCGACTGCATCGCCGCGAGCACGCGGTTGACCGGGACGGTATCCAGGCCCATGACTGTCTCCAGCCTTTGGGCGAGTTGGTCGGCGGCTTTGAGCCCGTCGGCATGCAGGCTGCCGGACTCATTGCGTAAAGGCACGACCGCCCAGACCTGACGATCCCCGTAAGGGGCCGAGAGGCGTTGGGGCTTTTGGGCACCTCGGTAGGTACAGCCGGCGGTTAATACCACCAGCAGCACTACCATCCACATGGCCTGTTCACTTTTCATGGCGTCCTGCCAGGGTTTAGCCGGTCAGCCTCCGCTGCCGGTGTCTCATTCGTTTCGCCTCGGCCTACGGGTCTGGACGTTCCAGATCGGGCCGGCCGACATGTATCGGTCTTTACTCGGTCGGCACCATCGCCTCGGTTCCTTCACTCTCTGCGCCGGGAATATCGGGCTTACCCTGCGCCAGATACGGCTCGACCGGCTGGGCCGCGAGCTTCTGGGCACGGTTCGGGGCGATCGACCAGATGTTTTCCATCCCCTGCCCCGATCGGTCGGACGTGAAATAAATCGTCCCGTCGCCGGCCCAGTTAGGCTGGATATTGGCAAACCGGCCCATCGTCAGACGGACGCGGTTGCTGCCATCGGTGTTCACTAGCCAGAGGTCCGCGTGCAGCGGCCCTTCCGAGCCGTCGGCGTCGGGATCGATGACGGTGCAGAAGACGACCTGCTTGCCGTCGGGGCTCCAGTCCGGCGTGATCGCGGCGGCGTTGGTGCTGGCGGCGATCTCGGTGGGGTACATCGGCTCGCCGTTCACCAGGTCGATGGTCCAGATGCTGAACCAGCGTGTCCCGCGTTGGCGCGAGCGTTGAAAGAGAATCTTGTCTTGCGTCGGCGACCAGACCGGGAACAGGCCGTGCCCGATGTAGCGCTTCGTCGCGGGGTTGTTCAGGTCAACGATGACCATCTCCCACTGCCCGGACTGCGTGCCGAAGCTGCTGTAGACCAGCTTCTGGCCATCCCGAGAAAAGCTCGGATAGAAATCGTCGGTCGAGTCACGGGTGATCTGCACCGGCTGCCCGCCGGCGGTGTCCATCACATAGATATCCCAGTTGCCCGCACGATCCGAGGCAAACGCGACCCGCGATCCATCGGGGCTGAAGGTCGGCATGACCTCGTTGCCCGGGTCGTCGGTCAGCTGACGCACCGCCATCCCGTTGACCGCTTTGATGTAGAGGTCCGACTTCTCACGGTGACGGGTCGAGGCGTAGACCAGCAGGTTGCCGGTCGGATCGATATCAGGATCGAAGTCGGCACCCTCGGCGGTGAATGTGACCTGCCGGAGGTTGTTGATCCCGTCCAGCGGGCTGGTGCGGGGGCGATCGACATTCTGGACCTGGCCGTAGAGCCCCATGGTCCCGATCGAGCGTTTGGCGACGTTTTGTGTGTATTCGGGTCGGGTCGGGCTGGAATACCCAGGCCGAGGCACAGGGCCGGTCTCGATGGTCCGTCCGCCGGCCTGAAAATCGACGGGGCCTGAGCGTTTGGCGGCGAGTTTCTGGGCGGCGGCGGCTTCGGCACGGTCTTGCTTGGCACGTTCGTAGGCGAGGACGGCTTCGCGATCCTGGCTTTTCAGGCCATAACCGCCGTTGTAATACTGGCTGCAACCCGGGCTTGTGAATAAAAACAAGGCCAAGGTGGTTAGCGTAAGTATGCTTCGAAGCGTCATGACCAACCTTTGCTACAGACTACGAAACGTCGTCCGACGTATGCCGTTATCGGGTCGGCAGGTCGCGTCGGCTTAAGCGCAGTCCGACAGTAGATTTATCGGACGGCTGAGCCGTTGGGCTTGAAGCAGGGGCCTGAGCCGTAAAATGGCTTGTGATCAGGCACAAGATAGAGGCAGGCATGGCCAATCAGAGGGCATATAGATAGGATGCGGCCAGGCGACCTGCCGGGAATAGTGGGATTGGCCGTCACGAGGCAGCCTGACAAGGTCCGGTAACCGCAAGAGAAGACGAAGACCCGATGACCGACTGGATTTCAATGCCGATTTTATCTGCCTGGCTGGACCCGCAATTATTGCGCTGGCCGGTGACGGGGGTGTATCTGGCCCTGATGGTCACGATCGGCATCTACGGGCTGCACCGGTACTGGCTGGTCTACCTGTTCGGCCGACACCGCCGGGTCAGGCCCCGGCCGGAACAGCGCTACGACCAGCTGCCCCGGGTCACGGTCCAACTGCCTGTCTTTAATGAAGGGGCCGTCATCCATCGGATCATCGACGCGGCCTGCGCGATCGAATACCCGGCCGGACTCTTGCAGATCCAGGTCGTGGACGACTCTACTGATGAATCCGCCGCCGTCGGTGCACAACGGGTCGCGTACTGGAAAAGCAAAGGCGTCGACATCGAATACCTGCACCGGACCGATCGCACCGGTTTCAAGGCAGGCGCCCTCCAGGCGGCGAACGCCTCGGCGACCGGCGAACTCATCGCCATCTTCGACGCAGACTTCATCCCCCCCGCCGCTTTCCTAAAACGCACCGTCCACTACTTCACCGACCCGACCCTGGGCATG
>CBDUNP010000279.1:0-4646 GCA_965368605.1 uncultured bacterium
GTTGATAATGGGGAAGAGAGACCGGCGTGCTGAAGCTCGCCTCGCCGGGGGGGACATACGGGGGTTGATCCGGGGGCGAGTCCGGGGGTTGATCCGGGGGCGGGGTGGATGGGGAGGTTCATGTTCTTGCAGATGGTGGCGTTGGTCTTGGCGTCGCCGGTGAGTTGGTCGATGGGTTTTGTGGCGAGGATGTGGACGTGGACGCCGCGGTTATGCAGGTGTCGTGCAACGACGAATCCGTCACCGCCGTTGTTGCCGCCGCCGCAGAGGATGAGTGCGGCGGTGAGTTTTTTATTTTGCTCCTGCATGTAGCGTTGGATGAGGTCGGTGGCGTTTCGGCCGGCGTTTTCCATGAGGACGATGCCGGGGATGCCCAGCTCGTTGATGGCGAGTTCGTCGATCTGACGGGCCTGTTCGCGGGTGAGCGTTGTGATGTTGGATTCGGGCATGGGTGGATTGAAACCGGAGGCGTGGGATATGTCCATTCGTCGAGATTGTTGTGTGTCAGCACCCCACGTTCTAAGAACGTGGGCTTCGGGGTGGGTGGATGGCATAGGAGGCATCCATATTCGCAACGGACCCGTACTTTTATCGGTTCACCGGGATAATAGTTGTTATTTGGTCTGGAAACGTACAAAATACATTATGCGCATCGACCTGCGTACCCCCCAGAGACAGCGGCTGTTCACGGTAGACGTGGACCCGGGCGATCCGCCGACGATGGTCAGGCCCGAGGGTCAGCCGGACGGGCATGCGGTGCACCTGAACTGGGACCGTGCGATCGACGACGAGAAGCACCTGCGCCACTGCCCGGCGTGCGGCTGCGAAGATTTATACGTCCGGCACGAGATGCCGAGGCTGACGGCGTTTGTGATGATCGCGCTGGCGGCGGTGATCGCGATCGTGATGCTCGGGCTCGGTCAGTTGACGCACGCGTTGATCGTGCTGGGGGTGGTCGGGCTGATCGACGCGGGGGTGTACCTGTTTTTCAGCGGGAAGGTGATGGTGTGCTACCGGTGTCGCAGCGAGTACCGTGACATGCCGATCGGTCGGGACGCCAAGCCCTGGGAGGCGAGGCTGGACGATCAATACAAGCCGGCGGGGGATGGTGCGGCGGGGGTTGATAAACGCCACGGCACGGTTTGATCTTTAAGAAGACGATCAACCGCGAAGGCGCGAAGCATACGGAGAAGAAGACGGGGAGAAGTGTCCGCAGATTACACAGATGGCGCAGATTAAAGAGGCGGGCGCGACAAGGCGTGGCGCTTCGTCGTAGCGGATAAATTGTGTAATGAAGAATCTATAATCTGTGTCATCTGCGCAATCTGCGGATGACTTCCCCACTCACGCTTGAATCAGCAACACCACGACGTGGCAGGCGATGGCGCGGTTTTCGCCCAGGGCGTCGACTTGTTCGTGGGTCTTGCCCTTGAGATTGACCTTCGAGACGTCGCAGGCGAGCAGGTCGGCGAGGTTTTGTTTGATGGCGGGTTTGTGCGGGCTGAGCTTTGGGCGTTCGAGGATGACGGTGATGTCGATGTTGCCAAGGGTGTAGCCGGCGTCGCGCATCCGCCCCACCGCTTCCCGCACGAAGATGTGCGAGTCGGCCCCCTGCCATTTCGGGTCGTTATCCGGGAAGAGTTGGCCGATGTCGTCCTGACCCAGTGCGCCGAGGATGGCGTCGGTCACAGCGTGGTAGACGACGTCGCCATCGGAGTGCGCAGCGCAGCCGCGGTCGTGTTCGAGCGTGACCCCGCCGACGATGAGCGGGAGGCCGGGCTCGAGGCGGTGCAGGTCGTAGCCGTGTCCGATGCGGGGAGTTGAAGTCATGGCGTGGTGGCTTGTTGGCTTTTAACAGCTTCCTGAACCTGCCGTTGCAGGTCTTCCTGGAGCTCGCTCGCTTCGATCATGCGGTCGTAGTGCGTTGTGTATTGTTCGCGAAGAGTATCATCTTCAATCACGACCAGCTCGCCGTCCAACGACCACTGCCCCTCGGCCTCGGCAAGCGTGTTGAGGATACCACGCAGGCTTACCGCCAGGTCCCGGTCGGTCTGGCGGATCTTGGCGATGAGGTCCGGCCTGGCGCCCTGCTTCCAGTTCCTGACAATAAAATCGATCATGTCATCATCGAGTTTATCGGCACGCAACTTCGTACGCAGGTCGGCTTCCAGCGAGGCGTAAACGATTGCGAGGCGTTCGTTCGCGGCGGCGAAGTCTTCAACCATGCGCAGCCGTTCTACAATCGCCTCGGGGCTTCCCAGTGTGGCGGGGTCGATACTGCCGGCGTCGAATAATTGGTTGACGGAATCGCTGTAAGTTAAAAACGGCTGTTCAAGTCGTTTCATCACTTCCGAGAGTATTGTAAAGACCCTGGCCTGTTGGCCACGGCTCTCGTTACTCAACTGCTCCAGGTTCTGCATGCTCTGATCAAACTGATCCAGCGACTCATCGGTCACGTCTTCGCCCGCGATCGCGCGGTCAAGCAGGTCCGATTGATTGGCCTTCTGAGCCTCGAGGTTTTTGTCAAACTTAGCCAGGGCGGCATCGTTATTGCGGGCCGAGGTGATGCCTGTGAATATGCCCACAAAGAAGAACGAGATCATCAGGCCGACCATCAGCGTGCAGACGATATTGCCTGCGAGGCGTGAACGTGAAATACGCCACACGATCCAGGAGGGAACGCCGATGATGAAGGCGCTGATCAGCACCGAGAAAAACAACCCATCTAACATGTCCATCTTGTCACGCCAGAGAGCAACAAAGACGGTGCCCCCGATGATCAGGAAGAAATAGAGGCCGACCAGCGCGATCACCAGGGGGTGTAACCCGAAGCGGTTTGCCTCGATTTTGCGCTCATTCGGATCGGGTTTGGGGGCTGGTGCTTGTGAACCGGCGGGCGAGGTGTCTGGATCAGGCATAAGGCTTGTTCCCGGTTAAGGTGATGGTCTATTTCAGGCCGTATTCTTTGAGCTTTCGGTAGAGCGTTCGTTCGCCGATGCCGAGCATCTGTGCGGCCTGTTCGCGATTGCCGGCGGTGACGCGGAGGGCGTCGCGGATGGCTTTCTTTTCGATCTGGTCCAGGCTCATGCCACCAGCACCCCCGGCACCCCCGGATTCCGAGAGTGAGCCGGTGGTTTCGGCGTTGCTTGTGTCTCGGATTTCAGGGGGGAGGTGGCGTGGCTCGATCTTGTCGCCGCCGGCGATGACGACCATGCTCTGGATGGCGTTCATCAGTTGGCGGATGTTGCCCGGCCAGTCGTGCTGCATCAGCGCCATCTGCACGTCCTCGGCGACGTCGGGGATGGGCTTATCCTGTTGGCGTGCGTAATGCCCGACGTAGTGATTTACCAGTAGCGGGATGTCCTCACGGCGTTCGCGCAGCGGGGGCAGGTGCAATTCGACCCCCTTGATACGGAAGTAGAGGTCTTCGCGGAACGTGCCGTCCTTGACGAGCTGGCCCAGATCGTGGTTGGTGGCGGAGACGAGGCGGACGTCGACGTGGCGGGTGTTGTTGGAGCCGAGACGGACGACCTCGCCGGACTCCAGGACGCGCAGGAGCTTGGCCTGCATGTCGGCGGGCATGTCGCCGACCTCGTCGAGAAAGAGCGTGCCGCCGTCGGCGAACTCGAAACGGCCCTGGCGTTCTTTGTCGGCACCGGTGAAAGCGCCCTTGACGTGGCCGAAGAGTTCATCTTCGAGGATCGAGGCGCTCAGGCCGGCACAGTTCAGGGGGGCGAAGGGTTTCTTGGCGCGTTTGGAGTTGTTGTGCAGGGCCTGCGCGATGAGTTCCTTGCCGGTGCCGGACTCGCCGGTGATGAGCACGGGGATGTTGCTGGGGGCGACCTGGCGCATCGTGGTGATGAGCGAACGGATGGAGGGCGCGCCGCCGATGATGCCTTCGAAGCCGAATTGCTCGTCGAGACGTTGGTGCAGATGTGTGTTCTGCGCACGCAGCATCACGGCCTGGATGGCGTGGTTACAGAGGGTGCGGAAGATGTCCAGGTCCAGCGGCTTCTCGATGAAGTCGTAGGCCCCGCCTTTGATGGCGGCCTTGGCGGTGGGGACGTCGCCGTGGGCGGTGACCATGATGGTCTCGGCGTCGGGCTGGCCCTGGCGAGCGGCGGCGAGGACTTTCTGGCCATCGTCGGGGTTATCCATGACCAGGTCGGTGACGATCAGGTCGAACTGGCCGTGCTTGAGCTCGTCGGTGGCGGATTCCAGGTCGTTGACGAGCGTGCAGACGTGGCCCAAACGGCGCAGGGCCTCGGCCATGACCTCGGCGTGGTCCGGTTCGTCATCCACAATCAGGACCTGGGCGGTCGGCATCTTTTCATCACTTGGCATAGTCCGCAATCTTGACGGTCAACCCCCCCGGGGTCAAGGCGGAAGCCAAGCGGGCATCGTCGGGGCGTATATAATCAAGGCATGCCCCCCACCACCGACAAGGCGACTTCCGAGCCCCGCACCAGCGTTGATGCCACGCGCGTCATGCAGATCGGCTGCGTGGCGTACCTGAACTCCAAGCCATTGATCGAGGGGCTGGAGGGCCTGGCCGACCCGGTGGTCCGGCTGGAGGTGCCCTCGGCGTTGCTTGACGGGCTTGAAAAAGGCGAGGTCGATATCGCGCTGTGCCCGGTGATTGATTA
>CBDUNP010000280.1:0-4623 GCA_965368605.1 uncultured bacterium
CTTCTCGGACCCCTCGCATCCCATAACCAAGCTCGTGCCTTAACGGTTATGACGGTTATGCCGTCTGGGTCAGACGGGTAGACGGTACGGCAGGCGACGATCAGCCCCGGACTTATCCCCCTCCCCCAGTGCGACGATACATATCTCGACACCCATCGTCCGGCCGGACGGTGAATCAGGGCCTGTGACGGCCCGCCCGACCGGCCCGGAGGGGGCGATTAGCCGTGAGGAACCGATGGAACTTGAAACGATCCTGAAGACTGCGCTGGACATGGACTGCTCGGATATCCACCTGATCGCCGGGCACGCGCCGATGGTCCGCCAGCACACGGTCATGACCCCGCTTGACTACCCCGTCATCACCGCCGAGGGCGCGATGCGCATGCTCAAGCAGATGGCCGGCGAAGACCAGATGAAGGTCTTCGAGAAGATCAAGGACGCCGACTTCTCCTACGAAGTCCCGGGCATGGGCCGCTTCCGTGTCAACGCTCACCTGCAGCGCTCCATGGTCGGCATCGCCCTGCGTGCGATCAAGACCGACATCCCCCCGCTTAAAGACCTCACCCTCCCGGAAGTCATCAGCCGACTGACCTACCTGCCACGCGGGCTGGTCCTCGTCACCGGCGACACCGGCTCGGGTAAGTCGACCACCCTCGCGGCGATGATCGACGCGATGAACAAGCGCTACCACAAGCACATCATCACGCTCGAAGACCCCGTGGAATACTCGTTGATCTCCGACAAGTGCGTCATCGAGCAGCGTGAACTCGGCGCGGACACCCCGAGTTTTGCCTCCGGCCTGCGTCACGTCCTGCGTCAGGACCCCGACATCATCCTCGTCGGCGAGATGCGTGACCTGGAAACGACCGCCGCCGCCATCACCGCCGCCGAGACCGGCCACCTGGTCTTCTCCACGCTGCACACCGTCAATGCATCGCAGACCATCGAGCGTATCATCGATATGTACCCCGCCGACCAGCAGAACCAGATCCGGTCCATGCTGGCCAACACCCTCCAGGCGGTGATCTCACAAACACTCTTCAAACGCATCGACAAGAAGGGCATGGTCCCCGGCGTCGAGATCATGCTCTGTACCCCCGCGGTGCGTAACCTGATCCGTGAAAACCGTGCGTTTGAAATACCTAACGTCATCGAAACCAACCGCGCCCTGGGCATGAACAGCCTGGACAACTCCATCGCGGAGCTCTTCTTCAACGGCATGATCAGCCGCGAAGACGCCATCGCACAGGCCGCCTACCCAGAGAAGCTCGAACGCGCTTTGGTCGCGTAATCGTGATGTATTTAGCTATTAGCAGTTAGCTAACAGCATGGCAGAACCAGGGACGAATTAGTAACCAAGAAAAGCTGATAGCTAACCGCTAAAAGCCGAGGGCTTAGAACACCATGCCGACATACCGCTACCAGATGAAAACCAGCGGCGGGCAGACTTCCGTCGGGATACTCAGCGCCGAAAGCGCCCTGGCTGCGGCCCAGCAACTCCGCTCGCAGGGCAACACCGTCCTGCAGCTGACCCCGATCAATTCAAGTTCGACCAAGTCATTCGCCCAGCGGCTCCAGGCCCTGAACTATTCCTCGGGCCCCAGCCCCCGTGACGTCCTGAACTTCACCACCCAGCTCGCCGTGATGGTCCGCGCCGGCATCTCCCTGCGCGCCGCCATCGAAGGCATCGCGGAGCAGGCCGAGAACCAGAAGTTCAAGCAGATCCTGATGGAGGTCAAGCAGGACGTCGAGTCCGGCAAGCAGTTCTCCGAAGCGCTGCAGAAACACCCCAAGCTCTTCGGCCCGCTTTATGTCAACATGACCCGCGCCTCGGAAATGTCCGGCAGCTTCAGCCAGATGCTCGAGCGCATCGCCACCTACCTGGCACAACAGATCGAGACACGCGCCATGGTCATCGGGGCGATGATCTATCCCGCGGTCATCGGCGGCCTCGCCGTCGTCGTGACTATTTTCCTGCTGACGTTTGTGCTCCCAAGGTTCGCCGCCGTGTTCGACGGCAAGGAAGCCGCCATGCCCTGGCCGACCGTCTTCCTGATGAACCTCTCCGCATTCATGGTCAACTGGTGGTGGGCCGTCGTGCTCGGCATACTTGCCGCCATCGCGGGCCTTTACATCTTCATCAAGACCGAGGCAGGCGGCTGGTGGTTCGACGCCATGAAGCTGCGATTCCCGATCTTCCAGAAGATGTTCCGCGCCCTGTACATCAGCCGAAGCCTCCACACCATGGGGGAGCTGGTCAACGCCGGCGTCCCCATGCTCGACACGCTCGCCATCACCGGCGATATCTCCGGCAACCGCCTGTACCGCAGGCTCTGGCGCAACGTCTACACCTCGGTAAAGCAGGGCAAGAAGATCGCTATGCCGCTGAATAAGAGCAAGCTGCTGCCCAAGGCCGTCGTCCAGATGATCGCCGCCGGTGAAGAGTCCGGCAAGCTCGGCGAGGTCCTCGACGAGGTCTCCAGCTTCTACTCAAAACAGCTGCGCGAAGTGATCAAGCTCGTGACCAGCATGATCGAACCGATCATGATCATCATCATGGGTTCGGTCGTCGGTTTCATCGCCATGGCCATCATCCTCCCGATCTTCAAGCTCTCCACACTGGTCAAGTAAGGGAACCGGGGTATGCGGGATCGCGGACGGGGTATGGAACGTAACGGTTGAAACGGCTGTATGGCCCGAACTGTTCGACGAGCCGAAGAATAACTTCCACCGGACCCAAATGAATCGTAGGGTTGAAGGTGACGCTAAGTAATCATTGACGGGTACGCCCATGAACCAATCACCCAGCACCAAACAAAAACTACGGCGTCGCGGCCGACGCGACCGGGGCTTCACCCTCATCGAAGCCGCGCTGACCACCGTCATCGTCGGCACCGGGGTGCTCTCGATCGTCGCCGCTCAGCAGGCATACCACCAGAAAAACGACTGGGCACAACGCACCGGCACCGCCATGCTCCTGGCCAACGAGCTGCGCGAGCTGACCATGCCCATGCCCGCCTTCGACCCGATCACCGGTCAAACCTACATCGGGCCCGAGCCCGGCGAAGCAGGCATCGACGACTACGACGACCTGGACGACTTCGCCGGCGTCTCCGTCGATGGCGGGGCCACTTACCCGGGGCTGACGTTCAACCCACCGATCGATGCCCTGGGACGCACCATCCCCGACATGACCGCGTGGTCCCAGCAGATCACCGTCGAGGGTGTCCTTGAAGAAAACATCGGGTCGGGCGTCGCATTGACCCCCGGCACCGCCGGC
This sequence comes from uncultured bacterium, assembly GCA_965368605.1. Lineage (GTDB taxonomy): Bacteria > Planctomycetota > Phycisphaerae > Phycisphaerales > Phycisphaeraceae > JAJRRS01. Next base: position 3,281 of record CBDUNP010000280.1, read on the forward strand.
ACACTGACCCGCATGACCGTGAACATCCTCTACCAGGGGCCCAACGACGCGGTCCCTAATGTCGTCACGCAACTCACATGGGTCGTCGGACAATAATCAACACGCACGCGGAGGCCCGGAGCCCTGAAGATGGCTAGCATAAAAACGAACATCCGATACACCCACCACCGTGACCGTGGCGCAGCCGCGCTGCTCGCGATGATGTTCCTCGTCATCTTCTCCTCCCTCGCCGCCGCGATGGCGATCGTCTCACAGGGCAACCTCACCACCGCCGATTCTTCGCTGAAGATCAACCGCTCGCTCGCCGCCGCAGAGACCGGCATGCAGTTTATGATCTACCGGATCAATCAGGTCACTCAGGGCGACGCCAGCAAGGGCCTCCCCGGGATCAAGATCCGTGAAGGCGAGATCGATTCCGACCTGGCGGCCGACCTCTGGACCAACGCACGCACGCAACTGATTGACATCCTCACGGCGGACCTCCAATACACCTCGCCCAACGTGACCTTCGAGCCCTACGTCGACGGCGAAAAACTCATCCTCCCGGAAATCCCCGTCGGCCCGGGCCAGCCCATGTTCAGCGCCACCTTCGAGCCACACCCGCTGGCCGATGAGGTCTACGACGACCCCGTCTACCAGCGCCCGCCATATAGCGACATGGACCCGCCCGTCTCCGACGCCGCCCCCCTGGGCCCGGACTGGATCCGCGTCACCGTCACCGCCGCCGACGGCGTGGCGCCTAACCGGATCTATCGCTCCGTCATGATCGACTTCCAGATCCAGAAGCGGATCAAGTTCGCCCTGCTGAGTAAGAGCCGGATCATGATCGGTCGCAACGTCATGATCGACGGGCCCATCGGGTCCAGCTTCCTGGAAACCAACCTCGAAAACGGACACCCCATCCAGATCGAAAGCGACTTCCGCGGGCTCGACGCCGCGCTCGACGGCAATCTTGATCTGCTCGTGGGCACCCTCGCCGACTACGACCAGGACGGCGACAACCGCATCAACCTCGCCTCCACCGCCGAGAGCGACGGGCTGCCTGATCCCGCGTCGGACTTCGATTACGACAAGGACGGCTACGTCGACGACTACGACTTCTTCATGGCGCACTTTGACGCCAACGCCGACCTGAAGATCAGCGACACCGAGATCGACCCGACCACCTCGGATGTGAGCCGCCAGCAGTTGCTTAAACTCATCGATACCTTCGGCAACCCGGACCGACAGGGCTACAACGACGGGTTCATCGATGAATATGACCGCTACGCCAAGATCCGTGGCGAGGTCTACATCACCGCCGACAAACAGGGCTGGGAAGAAGGCGCCGCCGACCCCGACGG
>CBDUNP010000281.1:0-4620 GCA_965368605.1 uncultured bacterium
GGACGCCGGAGGTGGTGATCGTGTTGATGCCGATGAGTTCGGAGTTGCGCGACGTATTGCCGGGCGAGGCAGACCAGCGGATGCGTTCATTGATTGATGAAGTGGGTGCGGGTCGATCGGTGCGTGTGGTTGATATGCGAGATGCGATGCCGGACGACGCGTTTTTTGACTATGTGCACCTGACGCCCGCTGGCAGAGAAGCGTTTACACAGAAGCTGGTCGAGGCGTTAAAGGATAGCCCTGCGGGCTGACTCGGACCGGATTGTGGGCGAATTAGAAAGAGGCACGGCATGCCGGACGACACACGTGATGCTTCCATACAGCCGGGCGACTGGCTCGCGATCGCACTGACGACCGGAGCACTGGCGGTCAGCGGGTACTTGTCGTATGTGTCGCTGATGTCAGGCGAGTCGCCGGCGGGGTGTGGGTCGGGGTCGGGCTGCGCTGAGGTGCTGGCGAGCAAGTGGTCGCGGGTGTGGGGTCTCCCGGTGAGCCTGCTGGCGGTGGTGGCGTATTTGGACATCCTGTTTGCGCTGTACCTGGACGTGAAGGGGAAAAGCTGGGCGCGCGGGCTGGCGGGGGTGGCGTTGACGATCTGGTCGTCGGTGATTGTCGGCTCGGCGGGGTGGTTTGTTTATCTGCAGGTGTTCGAGCTGGGCGCGGTGTGCCCGTACTGCATGGCGGGGCACGGGCTGGGCGTGGTGCTGGTCATTGTATTGATATGTCAAGGCCGACTTCGGCAGCTGTGGACCGGCCTGATCGGGCTGGCGGGCGTGCTGATGCTGATCCTGGTGCAGATGAATTCAACCAGCGCGGTGACAACACTTCAGAACACGGCGGGTGTGCACAATGTGGATCAGACCGACAACGAGCGACGCACGGTGACGCTGTTGAATGGCCAACTGATACTGAATCTGGATGAAGAGCCGTTGCTGGGCAGCGCGGACGCGAAGCATGTGGTGGCGTTGATGTTTGATTATGCGTGCCCGCACTGCCGACACACGCACGCGGTGCTGGAGGAGGTGCGTGAGGCGTACCCGGTCGGAGTGGCGGTGGTCGCGTTGCCGACGCCTTTGAATCCCGGGTGCAACGAACACGTGCCGGGGGATATGGGCGCGCGGTTTGCGGAGAGTTGTGAGCTGGCGCGGATCGGGCTGGCGGTATTTGATGCGGATCGTGAGGCATATGCGGGGTTTGACCGGTGGATGTATGAGCCGACAACGCCGCGGACGGCTGAGGAAGCGCGATCCGAGGCGATCCGGCGGGTTGGTGCGGAAGCGTTTGAACAAAGTTATGCCGGCCCGCGTACGGAACGGATGATGGCCCGTAACGTCGATGTTTATGGGCTAAGCGGCGCGGATCGTGTGCCGGTGCTGGTGCTGCCGGGCGGGCATGAGAAGGCCGCGGTGGTGGGCCGGGTCGATGAAGCCAAGCAGGTGATTGACTGGCTGGGGCTTGAATCGGGCGATGGTTCTCACTAATGGGATCACGCACAAGACCAGGTATCAACAACGGGCAGGGTCTGCAGGGTAAGGTTGTGTAACCAGTAGGCGACGGTTGCGGCAGGTCCTTTCCGGGGGACCTTCTGTGGCGGGCCGAGGTCTGGTGGTGAGTTCGGTTGGGCTTGCGCATGTATTTGTGAGTGGCACCCCACGTTCTAAGAGCATGGGCTTCGTGGGGTTTGTGGGTACTACCCGGGCGTGGAAATATGGGTATGGTTGGGGAGTCGCGTGGGTACGGTTAACATGAACCCGGGAGGTCCGTATGCGTGAAACAACAGATCAACTTGATCGGGACGACGTGGCTCTGCTGGCGGAAGCGTCGGAAGGTTTTGGCCGTCTGGAGTCGGAGATCGGGAAGGTGATCGTGGGTCAGCGCGAGACGGTGCGCGCGTTGCTGGCGGCGGTGTTCTGCGAGGGGCATGTTTTGTTAGTCGGTGTGCCGGGGCTTGCCAAGACGCTGTTGGTGAAGACGCTGTCGGGTGTATTGGGCTGGGATTTTCGGCGGATCCAGTTTACACCGGACATGATGCCCGCGGATATTGTGGGGATGGAACTGCTGCAGGACGGGGGCACCGGGGGCGCTACAAGTGGCGGAAGGCAGATGCGTTTTGTGCCGGGGCCGATCTTTGCGAACATGATCCTTGCCGATGAGATCAACCGGACGCCGCCGAAGACACAGTCGGCATTGCTTGAAGCGATGCAGGAACTGCAGGTGACGAGCCTCGGCCGAAGGCACGAATTAGAACGCCCGTTCATCGTGGTCGCGACGCAGAACCCGATTGAACAGGAAGGGACGTACCCGCTGCCGGAGGCGCAGCTGGACCGGTTTATGTTCAGCCTGTGGATGGATTACCCGGACGTTGAGGAGGAGGAGCGTGTGGTCATGGAGACGACCGCGCCGCGTGAGGTTGATCTTAAGCCGGTGTTTAGTAAAGAGCAGATGATACTGTTCCAGGACCTGGTGCGTCGCGTGCCGGTGAGCAGGCACGTGGTGAGTTACGCGGTGGCGTTGGCGCGGGCGACCCGGCCGGGGACGGCGGCGTCGAGCGAGCTGGCGGATAAGTACGTGCAGTGGGGCGCGGGGCCGCGCGCGGGTCAGCACATGGTGCTGGCCGGTAAGGCGATGGCGGTGCTCGACGGCGAGCCGACTGTCAGCGCCCGACATATCCGCCAGGCTGCGCCGTATGTGCTGCGACACCGTGTGTTGACGAATTACCAGGCGGCGGGCGAGGGGCTGAACACCGCGGACATCGTGCGGGAGATCATCAACCAGATCAGCGAGCCGACGAGCGCGTGATTTAATTCTAACGGGGTTGCGCCCTTGACCGTGGACCCATCCAACCAGGCCAGCGAACCCAAACAGCACCGGTACCTGCGTGTGCAGGCGATGGCGGGGCTGCGTGACGTGGTGTTTGCGCCGCGACGCCCGGTGCGCGGGGTGTATGCGGGTCGGCACACGTCTCGGCAGCAGGGGCACTGCGTGGAGTTCAATGACTACCGGGAGTACACGCCGGGCGATGAGGTGGGTGATATCGACTGGAAGGTGTTTGGGCGGAGCGATCGACTGTACATCAAGCGGTTTGAGCACCAGACCGACATGACCGTGAGCCTGCTGGTCGATGCGTCGGCGTCGATGAGGTATGCGGGGTTTGAGGGTGAGTCATTCAAGGCACGATCGGATACGTGGATCGACCGGCTCAAGGTGATGGCCAAGAAGCGTGAGTCGGGCGTGGGGGACGGGGGGATTATTAATCCGAGTAAGTACGACCAGGCCTGCCTACTTGCGGGGACGATCGCGTTCCTGACTATTCGTCAGCAGGACCGGGTGGGTTTCACGGCTGCGCAGGCAGGTCGGCCGACCGAGTTGGCGGCGCGAGGCGGGTTTGTGCATCTGAACCATGTGCTTGACGCGATGGAGCGTGTTCGGCCAAGTGGCAGGGCAGATCTTGCCCAGACGCTGAAAGACCTGGGGCGACGTGGGCCACGGCGTGGGCTGACGGTTTTGTTCTCTGACCTATTGGAGGACCGCGATCTGGTTCTTAACGCTTTGGGGGCACTGACCTCGCAGGGCGGAGAGGTGATCGTGTTTCATGTACTTCACGAAAACGAATTGAAGCTGCCGGACCTGGCGGAGGCGGTGTTTGTCGATAGCGAGAGCGGTCGGCGGGTGCGTGTGGACGTGCGGGAGGTGGGCGATTCGTACCGAGAACAGGTGACGATGTGTTGCGACGGCTGGCGGCGCGACCTGTCGGCGCGGGGGATCGACTATCAGCAGGTTTCCACGGGGGTGCACACGCACGAGGCGATCCGGGACTATCTGTTTGCGCGGTCGGCGATGCGGTGATGGGGTAATAAAGCGTGATGCGGGGCGTGGAGGCGTGACAAGTCAGAACGCTTCGTAGGTTGATACGAACGAAAGAACGGATGATTGATGACGATGACACTGTCTGCCATCACGTTGACGGCGCCCGTGATGCTCGCGGGGGCGGTGATGGTGGGTCTGCCGATCCTGGCACACCTGATGAATCGGCGGGCACGGCGGCGGGTGGTGTTCCCGAGCGTGCAGTTGCTGATCGCGGCGGCGGCGAGTCAGTCGTCGTTATTCAAGATGCGCCGGTGGTGGCTGCTTCTGCTGCGTTGCCTGGCGGTGGCGGCGGTGGTGCTGGCGTTTGCGCAGCCCGCGTGGCTTGGGCCCAGGGCCGAGGCGACCGGGGGGCGGGGGTCGGCGGTGGTGATTGTGATCGACCGCAGCGCATCGATCGGCCAGCAGTACGCGGGGGTATCTGCGGCGCACTCGATCCGGTCAGATGCGGTTCGGGTATTGGATGAATTAGAGCCGGGCCAAGACGTTGCGAACATCGTATATGCGACGGCGAGGCCTTACGCGGCGCATCCTGCGCTGGTTTCAAATATACAGGCGTTGCGGGCCGAAGTTGATGACCTTATGCCGACTTATGAACGGGCGGACCTGCCGGGCGCAATCGCGTTTGCGGGGCAGATGCTTGCGAAACACCCGGGGCCGAGGCGGCTGGTGATCTTAAGTGATTTGCAGGCGAATAACTGGGCGCAGGCGATCGAGTCTGGGGTGGGCGATGCGTTGCCGGGGGGGACGCGCGTG
>CBDUNP010000282.1:0-4612 GCA_965368605.1 uncultured bacterium
TGGCTTGAAAAAACAGCAACAGGATGGGGCCTGACCACCCGACGCATCCCCGTTGCCGGGCGGGCAGACCAGTTGCTGATCACCCACGAGGCGGACGGGGGCCGGCCCTGGCTGATGTTTGTCAGCCACATGGACACGGTCGCGGTGGATGGCATGACGGTCGAGCCCTTCGGCGGGGAGCTGCGCGACGGGAAAATCTTCGGCCGGGGCGCGTGCGACACCAAAGGCACCGGCGCCGCAATGCTCTGGGCGATGAAACAGTATGCGTCTGATGGCAACGCACAAAACCCGGCAGCCAAAAACATCGCCCTACTCTTTTCGGTCGATGAAGAAGTCGGAATGCGCGGTGTGGCCTCGTTCTTGAATAATGATTTTGCGGCGATGAAGTTTAACCCACAGAACCTGCGTGGCGTCATCGTCGGCGAGCCGACGGAGCTGCACCCGGTCATCGCACACCACGGCCTGATCCGCTGGAAAGTTACAACGCACGGCCTCGCCGCACACTCCTCCGTCCCCCACGCTGGCAAGAGCGCCATCAGCTCCATGATCAAACTGGTCCACGCCATCGAACAAAATTACATCCCAAGCCTCACCGCAGAACACCCACTCACCGGACACGCCGCCTGCAGCGTGAACGTGATCCGTGGCGGCAGCGCGACCAACATCATCCCGGACGCATGCATGATCGATGTCGATCGCCGCATCGCCCCGGGCGAAGACTTCGAGTCGGTCACCCCGGCGTTTATCAGCGTGCTTGAAACTGTGAAGGCCCAACACTCGGAAGTTGATTACACCGTCGAGGTCGTCACGACTCACGCCCCACTGCTGCCGGACGGCGGGGAATCTTTATTGGCTACCATCAAAGACGTCTTAAAAGCCCAGGGCCTGCCGACCCTGTCGTTAGGTGCGCCGTTTGCCACGGAGGCGAGTTACTTCTGTAAATCGGGCCTCCCGGCCGTCGTCATCGGCCCCGGTGAGATCCATAAGGCTCACACCAAAGACGAGTACATCAGCGTCGATCAACTGCAACGCGGCGCAGAACTCTATCTCAGGCTCATGCGGGCAGAATAAAGGCAGGGGCCACGACAAGTTTACGGCTCATTCACCCCCAACGCCCCGCTGATCCGGTGGGTCGAGTTTGCTACAATGCTCCGCCGGATTGATGTCAACCACACAGGACCGAAACGATGACCACGCAGCTCAATAAGTACTCCAGCCGAATCACCCAACCCAAGAGCCAGGGCGCAAGCCAGGCCATGCTCTACGGCACGGGCATGACCGACGCCGACATGCAGAAAGCACAGGTCGGTATCGGCAGCGTCTGGTACGAGGGCAACACCTGCAATATGCACCTGATGGACCTCGCCGCCAAGGTCAAAGAGGGCGTGGTCGCGGCCGGTCTGGTCGGGATGCGATTCAACACCATCGGCGTGTCCGACGGCATCTCCATGGGCACCGACGGCATGAGCTTCTCGCTGCAATCGCGCGACCTCATCGCCGACTCCATCGAAACCATCATGGGCGCGCAGTGGTACGACGGCCTGGTCGCCCTGCCCGGCTGCGACAAGAACATGCCCGGCTGCCTGATCGCCATGGGTCGGCTCAACCGCCCCGCCCTCATGGTCTACGGCGGCACCATCAAGCCCGGCTGCACCGCATTCAAAGACAACGACAACCCCAACGAACAGACCCCGCGCGACGTCGTCTCCGCCTTCCAGTCCTACGGCGAACACCTCGCCGGCAAGATCACCGAAGATCAACGGCGAACCATCATCCGCGAGAGCTGCCCCGGTGCCGGCGCCTGCGGCGGGATGTACACCGCCAACACGATGGCCAGCGCGATCGAGGCCCTGGGTATGAGCCTGCCCTATTCTTCCTCCATCCCCGCCGTGGACCCGAAGAAGCACGAAGAATGTGTCGCCGCCGGCCACGCCGTGCGCAAGCTCCTGGAGCTGGACCTCAAGCCACGCGACATCATGACACGCGCCGCCTTTGAAAACGCCATGGTTGTCTCCATCGTCACCGGCGGATCGACCAACGCCGTGCTCCACCTCGTCGCCATGGCGCGCTCCGTCGGGCTGGACCTCACCATCGACGACTTCCAGAAGGTCAGCGACCGCACCCCCATGCTCGCGGACTTCAAGCCCTCCGGCCGGTATGTGATGGAAGACCTCAACAACGTCGGCGGCACCCCCGCCGTCATGAAGATGCTCCTCGCCGAGGGCATGATCGACGGCTCATGCATGACCGTCACCGGCAAGACGGTGGCCGAAAACCTCGCCGACCTGCCCGGCCTGACCGAGGGCCAGAAGGTCGTGATGCCCTTGAGCAACCCCATCAAAAAGGAAGGCCACATCCAGATCCTCCGCGGCAACCTCGCACCCGCAGGCTCCGTCGCCAAGATCACCGGCAAGGAAGGCCTCGCCTTCACCGGCCCGGCGCGCGTCTTCGACTGCGAGGAAGACATGATCCAGGGCCTCGAGGGCGGCAAGATCCAGAAGGGCGACGTCATCGTCATCCGCTATGAAGGCCCGAAGGGCGGCCCCGGCATGCCCGAGATGCTCACCCCCACCAGCGCCATCATGGGGGCCGGCCTGGGCAAAGACGTCGCACTCATGACCGACGGCCGATTCTCCGGCGGCTCCCACGGCTTCATCATCGGCCACGTCTGCCCCGAAGCCCAGGAAGGCGGCCCCATCGCCCTCGTCCAGGACGGCGACACCATCCACATCGATGCCGAATCAAACGTCATCGAGATGAAAGTCTCCGACGAAGAACTCGCCCAACGCAAAGCCGCCTGGAAACAACCGCCCTACAAAGCGAATCGTGGGACGTTGTACAAGTACATCAAGAACGTGAAGTCGGCGAGCGAGGGATGTGTGACGGATGAATGACACCCAGCGCGGCGTGGCCACCGCGGCTAAACAGTAATGGGTGATATGGATATGTCCGGCGTTTAGCCGCGGCGGCCACGCCGCGTTCTTGCGCTACAATGGAACGATGATCCTCGCCTATCATGTCATCTTCGGTACCTACGGTTTCTGGCTGCCCAACGACCCGCGCGGCTCCGGTTCGGATAAGGTGTGGGCTGAGCATCTGAAAAGTTTCGGCGACGCAACCAAGGTCAATACACGCCATTCCGTTGCGGACAAATCGCATGACCGTCGTACCCGTATTGATGCCAAGCGTAATCTCCTGTACCCGGCGGTTAAGTTCAACGGTTTACAGGCCCGAGCAGTCGCCCGAGGGATCGGCGACGTGTCCGCTACTCTCAAACTTGGCATCTATGCCTGTTGTGTGATGCCCGACCATGTGCATCTTGTGATCGCACGCCATCAGAAAACGATCGAAACTATCACCGGGTTTATGAAACGTGGCGCGACACGCAAACTTACTGAGGAAGGAACACATCCCCTGGCGAACTATCGGTCGAAACGTGGCCGTGTGCCGAGTCCATGGGTGCGTGGTGGATGGTATGTGTATCTAAATACACCCGATCGGGTGAACCGGGCGAGTGAATATGTGGATGCGAATCCGGTGAAGGCTGGGATGAAACGGCAGACGTGGACGTTTGTTAAACCGCTTGATGCGTCGCGTGGCCGCGACGGCCAAACTATAGAGTGAATGTATGTCTCCCGTTTAGCCTCGGCGGCCACGCCGAGTTCTTACTAACTCACCAGCTTCTCCGCCTCAAAGATCGTCGTCACTGCGGCCAGCCCTGACAGGAAGAACTGCACGCCGATCGCGGTGATGAGCAGGCCGAGGATACGGGTGGCGATCTGCAGGCCGTTGTGGCCCAGGACGCGGGCGATGGGGGTGGAGGCGGTGAGGATCAGGCCGGTGACGATACTGATCGCGATCAGGACGCCGGCCATGGCGAGCAGGGTATCGACGTGCCCCTGGGCTTTGGCGGAATAGAGCACGACGGTGCTGAGCGAGCCGGGGCCGACGAATAGCGGGATGCCGACCGGGACGATGATATCTTTGAGCCGGTCGCCGGCCTCGTCGAAGGTGGCGAAGAGGCTGGGGCGTTTGTTGTCTTCTTCGGGCTTGGCCTTGATGTCGGCACCGCGTGACCTGCCGGAGATCATCTTCAGGCCGGTGATCAGCAGGACGATGCCGCCGGCGATCTGGAAGGCGGGCAGGGAGATGCCGAAGAAGTGCAGGATGCCCTGGCCCAGGAAAAGAAAAGCGATCAGGCCGACCGCGATGACCAGCGAGATCAGCACCGCCATCGCCGTCCGCACGCCGGGCCGCAGCGAGGCGGTCGCGTCGATGAAGATCGGCAGGTTGCCGACAGGATCGAGCACGGAAAAGACCGCGATGAACATGCTGTAGTAAAGGTTGGCGTCCAGGGCGATCCCCTTTCTGGAAAGCGGTCGGGCTCGGCGATGAGTTAGCTGGGTATGGTATCACCGGGGTTCGGGGCTGTCCGAGGGGTGGCCGGGAGGTGGCCGGGGGTGCTCTTGAAGCAGCGGGAATGGCCTAGGCACTGACCAGAGTTCATCCGGCGAGGCTTTCGTGACGGCCAGATGAACCTTTTTCAGCCTGGTTATCGGGCCTCTTGACATAGCCGGCGGTTGGTCCGACACTATCTTTGTTCACAAGGAGG
>CBDUNP010000283.1:0-4611 GCA_965368605.1 uncultured bacterium
TGCATGTCGAAGCCGAGCTGATCCTCGAAGTAGAGGATCGAGATGTTATCCAGGCTGTGCCGGACGCCGCCGGTACAGGCGTACGCGACCGCGTAGAACCAGACCAGCGGGTGAGTCAGGATGGTCTTCATCGACTGCCACAGCGGGACGGTGACGCCTTCCGTGTTGTCGATCTCGTCCTCGATCTCGTTGGGGAAGCCGGCCTCATCCGGCGACTGCTTGACCGCGAAGAACATCAGGATCGCGGCGGCCGCGGTGAACAGCGGCGGGATCCGGAACAGGTATCGCCACTCGCCTTTCTCTGCCATGACAATGCCGAAGATGATGATCCCCGACGTGAGCATGTAGGGGCCCAGGTAGTTGATTGCCATCTGCCCGAGTTGGATCATGCCCCCGAAGATGCCGGAGAACGTGCCGCGTTCGGTGCGGTGGAACCAGGCGGAGTTGATCTTGACCATCCCCGGTGCGCCGAACGACTGGAGGTAGCCATTAAAAAGCGACAGCAGGGCAAACGTGGTGAACGTGCTGATCAGGGGAGAGAAGCCAAAGATGAAGTTGACGATGATCGTCCCGACGGCACCGAAGAGCATGCAGCGCTTGCCGCCTACGCGGTCGCTGATCAGGCCGTTGATGAGTTGGCCGGTGCCGTAGGCCAATGCCCAGACGCCGAAGATATCGCCGACGGCTGTTTCGTCGAAGCCGAACTCTTCACGCAGGTGCGGTGTCGCGAACTTGAAGTTGTAGCGACACATGTAGTACGTCGCGTACATCAATCCAAGCGAGAACCAGTTCAACCCCCGTCTTGCGCGGAAACCTTTGCTGTGATTGATGATGAATTTCTCAGACATGCTCACCTGTGATCTATTAGAGTCATATGAGCCGCCCGGCCGAGCCGGGACGGCGTGAATTGTTAATGATACGTTAAAATCGAGTTAGCCAAAGCAAAAAATGCCGGGACCGATAGGGCGGTGGATTCTGCCGTATGAGAGGGGGTGTGCGGGCCGGGCTCAGTCGGCGGTTGAGTTGGCGGGTTCGGCGTCGGATTCCACCGGGGGAGCCAGGGAGCCGGTGTGATTCGCCTCTGGCTGGGTCTCGACCGGGTCCTTGCCCGTCACCGTGGCCAAGACCGTGATCCCGGCGTAGACCGACTGGCCCTGCTGGATCTCGACCTTCGGCCGAAGCTCCTCGGGCAGGTACAGCTCCGTCGTGCTGCCGAGCTTAATGATCCCGATACGCTGGCCACGCTGGGCGACGTCGCCCTCCTTGACCCCGCAGGTGATCGTCCGGGCCAGCAGCCCCGCGACCTGCCGGACGGCCGCGAGCGGGTGCCGGCGGATCGGGTGGACCAGCACGATCAGGTTCGATTCATTCGTCTCCGCCGACGTCGGGTTCAGTGCGTTCTTGTGGTCGCCGGGCTTGTAGGTGATGCTCTTGACTTCGCCGTGGCACGGGCTGCGGTTGATGTGGACATCGAACACGCTCAGGAAGATGCGGATGCAGGTCGCCGGGCTGTCGAAGGGCTCGAAGTGTTCGACCTCGTGGATCGAGCTGATGCGTCCGTCGGCCGGGGAGATCATCGCGCCGCGCTGCGAGGGGGTCTTGCGGTTGGGGTCGCGGAAGAACGCCAGCAGCGCCGCCGTCAGCGGGACCGTCAGAAACGCTATCCACCACCATCCGACAATGACCGCCGCGATCGTCGTCAGCAGGCCGACTGCCAGGATCGTGAGCCATTCGTTCTTAGCGTAGGGACTGAGCATCGTGTTCCGTCACGAGAGGCCGAGGCAGACAAACCCGGGCTCGGCAAAAAGGTTTATGCGGTTGTAAGCAGGCCCACGGAACCATCCGCTATCGCCGCCCCCCGGCCATTAATCAGTGTGTACACAAATCCGTATCACGGCTGAGTGATACTCAGCAAATCACCGCCCGGCTTGGCAGATACTCAGGCTTAGCTGGACGCCTTGCCGACCATCATCCCGATCCCGCCGAAGACGAAGCTGCCGATCAGCAGCCCGCCGACCGCGATGCCGTAGTTCATGCCCGAGCCGGTCATCCAGGAGGTGATCGCGCTCTGGACGTCCATGATCGCCGAGACCGCGACGACCAGTGCCACGACCAGCGAGATCATCGTGCCCAGCAGCAATCCCGCGCCCAGGCCGCTGCCCGCGCCGTCGACGCCGCTGTCGTACTGTGCGATCGCCACGCCGGCACCCACGCCGCCCGCCGCGCCGCCCATCGCGGGGGCCGCTCCGCCGGTCGTGCCCAAGTCGGTCAGTCCGCCGGCGGCGCTTGCGCCCGTGCCGGTCTCCATCGAGATCGCGCTCTCGAACACACCGGATGAACCGATGCCCGACGCCAGCGAGCCCTCGCCCGCGTTGGTCCCGCCGGGGTAGATCTCGTCAAGCAGTTCAGCGCCCAGGCTGGTGTCGTCGCTCTCACGGGTCAGGTCCAACAGGCCCGAACCGGAACCGACGCTCTCCAGCGACAGGTCTTCTTGTGCGGTGTCTGCCATCGGGTTGGTGACGGCGGTCTGTGCCAAGGGGTCGACAGGCTCGACTTCATCGGGGCCGAAGACGCTCATGCCCGAGCCGGTGCCGCTGCCCGTGCTGGTCAGGCCGGCCTTGCTGGACATGTTCGTGTCCGCCAGGCTGATCGCGTCGGTGTCGTCGCTGGGGACCAGCGGGATCGGGCTGCCCGAGTCGCTGTCGCCGTTATCACCTGCAAGGTTGTCGATCTGGTCACGCTTGAACATCAGCTTGTCGCGGTCGCGGAACTGCTGAAGCTCGCCGCTGGCGGCCATCTCTTTGATCTTGTCGGCATCCACGCCCAGCCGTTGTGCCGCTTCATCCAGGGTGTAAAACATCTTGGCCATGATCGACTCCTGATTCTCTTTAACGTACGTTGTGTCGGTCGTCCCGTTAGACTAAATCTTCCGGAAATGTGCTTCCGGGTAGGGGGGTGCCGACACCGTTGACTGAACACATTAGGATATGTTGTAACTGCTTGCCTGACAAGGCGGGACCGGTGAATCCAAGGCCTTTTATCAAGCCTGCCCGACCCCGCCCGGACGAGACCCCCCGACAGCCCCCGGTATCGCCCGGGAAGGCCGGTTTTTGCCTCGATTATCGCCCATCACCCCCATCTTCAGGGGACTGGGCCGGAGCCTGTTGAGATGCCCCTAGCCTACGGGCTGATCCATCCCGTTGACCTCGCCCTGCACAGCCTCCCCCCCAAGCTCCAGGGCCTGCGGATCGCTCACCTCAGCGACCTGCATATCCGCCGCCGTCGCCGTCGGCACGGCATGCTGATCCGCCAGCTCACCAGCATGCGCCTGGACCTGGTCCTCTACACCGGCGACTACATGATGCGTTCCGATGATGGAGAGCAGGCCGCCGATATCCTCGCCGAGATCGCCGCTGCGCTGAAGCCCCGGCTCGGGCAGTTCGGCGTCTTCGGCAACCACGACTCGCACGACTTCGTCCAACGTGTCGCCGACATCGGCATCCACTGGCTGGGCACCAAAGTCCACTCCCTCCCCGATGCGCCGATCCAACTCATCGGCCTCGACCAGATCGGTGCCGACTCCGGCGACGGCGCTGCCGCGCTCATAAATGGTGACAAGCTCGAAGCCAACAAACTCCGGCTCATGCTCGCGCACTACCCAAGCTGGCTGCCCACCGCAGCTGACATGAACGTCGACCTGCTCTTCGCCGGCCACACACACGGCGGACAGATACGACTGCCCAACGGCCAAACCTTCAACAACGCCTGCGACCTCCCTCGCAACCTCTCCTCCGGCATCCTCCGCCACCGCGACACCCTCATCGCCATCTCCCGAGGCCTCGGCGAAGTCGGCATCCCCGCCATCAACAAGTGGCGCCTCTTCTGCCCACCCCACGCACCCATCTACACCCTGCGCAAAGGCTCAACACTAGGCGTGCCAACACAGGGGTTGATGCGCGTGGTGCGGTGGTAGATAATATGTTGGCTATCATCACTCGGTATTTAGATCATTCAAATAGGAGTCGAGGTGGCCGTGATAGCGTTCAAATGTAACGGAATTGCCGTACTGACTTAGTGTCAGCTTGTCACCGCTTACTGCTACTCTGGAATACACCGTCTGGATTTCGATAGGATTGCCCCTCATCGAATAGGCTTCTCCATGATCCAGTGTCAATACACCACGTTTGTACTGCCAAGTCCCGTCATCTTGATTTCCCCACTCTGTGGGTGGTATCCCACCATAGAAGTACCATGTTTCCCAGGTTCCGTCGGGATTGATAGCCAGTAAATCAATCATCGGCACATCGTCTTCTGCATTTGTAGAGTTGAGATACCATTCGCCTCTGAAGTCGTTACCCGGTGGCGGTGAATGTGAATCACATGAAGTAGATACAAGGCTAAGCAGGCATGTCAGAATTGTTAAAATCAGATGTTGCATTTCATTATTTCATGCCACATATTACGGATTACTGCAACGCGGCCTCTAGTTTCACATCCCCATACTCTGCCACTCGCGCACCGCATCGATCGGCCAGACGAGCATGATCACGTTCAGCGTCAGGTTGTCGCGGATCATGATGAGCATCGCGATCTCGGTGGCGATGAAGAATG
>CBDUNP010000284.1:0-4601 GCA_965368605.1 uncultured bacterium
GGCTGGGGGGTGCGTGCGGGATCGTTTGCTGGGGGTGGAGCCTAAGGATTTTGATGTCGCGACGGAGGCTAGGCCGGAGGTCGTGCGGAAGCTATTCAGGCGGAGCCAGTATGTGGGGGAGGCGTTTGGGGTGGTGCTGGTGTACACGGGGCACGGGCGCGATGCCGGGCCGGGGGTTGAGGTGGCGACGTTCAGGACGGAATGGGGGTATGAGGATGGGCGTCGGCCGGGCGGGGTGGAGTTTACGGATGCAGAGCACGATGCGCAGCGGCGCGACTTTACGGTGAACGGGTTGTTTGCCGATCCGCTTGATGACGAGCTTGAGCCGGTGGCCCCCGGACGCGAGAAGGTGATTGATTTTGTGGGTGGCGTGGCGGACCTGAAGGCAAAGGTGCTGCGGGCGATCGGTGTGGCGGAGGAGCGGTTCGGGGAAGACTATTTAAGGATGCTTCGTGCGGTGCGTTTCGCGGCGCGGCTTGGGTTTGAGATCGAGCCGGGGACGGCCGAGGCGATCAAGGCGCATGCGGGCAGGCTTGGTGAGATCAGCCGGGAGCGGATCGGGCAGGAGGTGCGGCTGATGCTGCTGGGGCGCGATCCTGTTACAGCGGCGGGGTTGATGCAGGGGCTGGGCCTGGATGGTCCGGCGCTTGGGGGGGCGTGTGTGGGGGACGGGGTAGAGTTGAAGGCGGTGCGCGGGGTGGTTGAGGGGGGCGCTACCGGCGTGCTTAAGCACGCCTCGCCAGCCGGAGTGGATGAAGATACGAGCTATGCGCTTGTCCTCAGTGCGTGGATGCTGGATCGGGCGCAGGCGACGGGGTCGCTTGAGGCGGCGGCGCAGTTTGCGGGGGGCGAGGCGCGGGACGTGTTAAGGGGGTGGCGTAAGGCGTTGTGTCTGAGTAATGAGGATCGGGACGGGGTGTCGCGGATGCTGGGGATCGTTGCGCGGGCGCACGGGTGGGACGCGTTGGCGGTGGCGAAGCTTAAGCGTCTGCTGGCGGAGGCGGGTTGGGATGAGGCGTTGCGCCTGATGCGGGTGGTTGGGCCTGCGGAAGCGATAGAGAAGATAGAGGCGGAGGCGTTGGGCCTGTTGATGGAGGGGGTTTCGCCGGAGCGTTTTGTAAATGGGGATGATTTGATTTCGATGGGTGTGCCGGCCGGGCCGAGGATCGGGGAGCTGTTGGAGGGGGTGTATGATGCGCAGCTGGAGGGGCGGGTGAAGGACCGGGAGGCGGGGTTGGCGTGGGTGCGGCGGCATCTGTGAGAGGTGATCCTCGATACGGAGTAACCCCACGGAAGAACGCGGCGTTCATCCGTGGGCTTCTTTATGTGTGGGGGGCAGGCACGCGCGTGTGGAATGTGGGCTTTGGGATTGCTGGGGTGGGTGAGGCAGGCGTGGGATCGCTAAGCCGCAAGCGGCTGGGGGGCATGAAAAAAGACAGCGGCGGGGTTCGTGGGTAGTATCGTGCGGCTTTGATGGACTTCCTGACACAACTTGGGACGCACACGCCTTACATGCCCTACGTGCTGGTGCTTGGGCTGATCCTGCTCAGCGGGTTTGGCTTGCCGATCCCGGAGGACATCCCGCTAATCCTGGCGGGGTATCTGTGTTACCCGGCGCACGGGTATGCGGACCCGTGGCTGTTGTTCCCGCTGGCGTTTCTGGCGGTGGTCGGCGCGGACCTGATGGTGTTCTGGCTGGGTCGCAAGTACGGGCACCATGTCCCGAAGCTGCCTCTGATGAGGCGGTTTTTGACGGAGAAGCGGCTCGCCAAGACGGAGCGTCTGCTGCACCGCCACGGGGGGAAGTTCATGTTTGCGGCGCGATTCCTGCCGGGGCTGCGTGCGCCGGCGATCTTCACCGCGGGGAACTTTAAGATCCCGTACTGGAAGTTTCTGTTGTATGACGGGGGCGCGGCGCTGATCAGTGTGCCGGTGATCCTGGGGCTGGCGTATTATTTCGCGGAACACCTCGAGCAGGTGCGTAAGTGGGTGGCGAACGGCGAAAAGGGCGCGATCGCGGTGATCCTGGTGGCGGTGGTGGTGTTTATCGGGGTGAAGATGGTGCTGAACAGGCGGCTGGCGGGGGATAAGTAGGTCTTTACAGGGGGCGCGGGCGTGTGATGGCGTCTTGCATGGGTGGGAGATAGGGCCTAACCTTTTAATATGACTACTGAAACTGAGGGCTTGATCGGCCCCACGCATTTAAAAGACAGCTACCGCCGGGTGCAGGACCGTATCGCGGCGGCCGCGGAGAAGGCTGGGCGTCGGCCAAGTGACGTGCAGATGATCGCGGTCACCAAGTACGCGACGCCCGATCAGATCCGCACGCTCGTGGAGATGGGGCACGCGGAGCTGGGCGAATCCAAGGTGCAGCAGCTCACCCAGCGGGTGGCCATGCTGGAAGAGTTTCTTGGACGCAAGAAGACGCTCGCGGGGGCGGCGCCGAAGTCATCGGTGGACGATCTGCCTGAGAAGGTGCGGTGGCACATGATCGGGCACCTACAGCGGAACAAGGTCAAGCAGGTGATCCCGCTGGTGGGTCTGATTCATAGCGTGGACAGCCTGCGGCTCGCCGAAGAGATCCATAACTACGCGGCGAGGCTGGACACCGTGGTGGACATCCTGATCCAGGTGAACGCGACCGGCGAGACGACCAAGTCCGGCGTCGCGGGGCCTGCGGTGATCCACCTGGCGGACCAGATCGACACGATGATGCACCTGCGTCTGCGCGGGCTGATGACGATGGGCCCGAACACGGACAACCCGGAAGATGCGCGGCCCGGCTTTGCGCGGACGGCGGACATCTTCAACGAGATGCGCAAGGAGAAAGTCGGGGGGGCCGAGTGCAACGTGCTGTCGATGGGGATGTCCAACGACCTGGAAGTCGCGGTGGAAGAGGGCGCGAATGTCTTGCGGATCGGCAAGGCATTGTTTGGGGAACCGCCCCATGCCGAGGGTTGATAACCTGCTTGTGAGACAAAACGGGATGGAATTAACTCGGCAAGGCCCGATTAATGTGTCGTTTTCATAGTAAAGAAGCGGGCATCAAGCCGGGCGCGTCCGCAGCCGATAAATAATATCTATATATGCCAGCCCGCCCCACCTGTAAGCTCAGCGTCAAGCGACACCCGGACCGATTTATCTCGGATGACCGGCGGGTGATCACACGGTTTTTCCAGGTCGGGGACGAGACCCGTGTGCTGGCGGTGCTGAGGCGGGTGGCGGAACTCTCTGACGAAGAAGTCGGGGCGCTGCTGGAGCGGGTGCTCCGGGATTTCAGCGACCGTCATCGGCGGATCGAGGACGTGTTCGAGCTGCACTGTGACTTTGTCCGGCCGTTGATCGAGAACCCCGAGGCGCTGTCGCGCGAACGCCGGCTTCTGATCGGGTCGTACTTCACGATGGAGTACTCGATCGAGTCGGCGGCGTTGTTTAACCCGTCGATCGTGCCGCACCCGGACCAGTCGGGGATGGCCGAGGATGAGCTGCGGTTTATCATGAGCCTGCGGGCGACGGGCGAGGGGCACGTGTCGTCGATCGTGTTCCGCACGGGGAAGGTCGACCTCGCCGGGGAGATCATTTTCGACCCGCCGAGCAAGTACGCGGCGCGTCTGCGGATGCGGACGGATCAGGTCTATGAGAAGAACCTGTTCTTCTACAAGCTGATCGAGATGGCTGCCTACAACGAGGCGGCGCGCAAGGTGCTTGACGCGATGCCCGAGTTTTTCACCTACCGCGACCTGAACCACACGGTGGCGCAGCTCACCGGGCTGCCGGACAACCCCCCCGCTTTCAACGAGACCTCCGAGAACATGCTCTGGCTGGCGCGGAGTAATTATCACCTGCTGGTCCCGGAGAACACGGACCCGTCGGAGATCGTGATCTTCCCGACC
The DNA here is from genome assembly GCA_965368605.1 of uncultured bacterium. Lineage (GTDB taxonomy): Bacteria > Planctomycetota > Phycisphaerae > Phycisphaerales > Phycisphaeraceae > JAJRRS01. The sequence continues at coordinate 3,894 of CBDUNP010000284.1, forward strand.
AGCGAGAACGAGTCCAAGGGGATCGAAGACCTGCGCATGACGCGGTTCGTCGATGACGACGGGAAGGTGACGTATTTCGGGACGTACACGGCTTACAACGGCTTCCGTATCCTGCCACAGATGTTAGAGACCGATGATTTCTCGGATATCAAGGTCCACACGCTCAACGGGAAGTATGTCCAGAACAAGGGCATGGCTTTGTTCCCGCGGAAGATCGGCGGGCTTTATCACATGATCTCCCGGCTGGACGGCGAGAACATGTTCATGATGCGCTCGGACAACACACACTTCTGGAACGAGGCGGTGAAGCTGCAAGCGCCGCGGTACCCCTGGGAGTTCATCCAGATCGGCAACTGCGGGCCGCCGATCGAGACGGAAGCCGGCTGGGTCCTGCTGACACACGGGGTCGGCCCGATGCGGCAGTACTGCATCGGGGCGTCGCTGTTAGACCTGGAAGACCCGTCGCTGGTGATCGGTCACCTGAAGAACCCGCTGATCGTGCCGGAGGCGAACGAGCGCGAAGGGTACGTCCCGAACGTGGTGTATACCTGCGGCGCGTTGCTGCACGGCGACCTGCTGATGATCCCGTATGCGGTCAGCGACTCGGCGACGACGTTCGCGACCACGAGCATGTCTGATCTGGTTGAAACGCTGGTCGACAACGGCGGGCTGTAGGCCGCACCTTTTCCTGGCTTGTCTAAGCCCCTA
>CBDUNP010000285.1:0-4600 GCA_965368605.1 uncultured bacterium
GCTATTCCCACTCGATCGTCGCCGGCGGCTTGCTCGATATGTCGTAGACCACCCGGTTCACGCCGCGGACCTCGTTGATGATCCGGTTTGATATCTTCGCTAGCACGTCGAAGGGGATACGGGCCCAGTCGGCGGTCATGAAGTCCTGGCTTTCCACCGCACGGATCGCGACGACCTGCTCGTGGGTACGCCCATCGCCCATTACGCCGACCGCCTTGACCGGAAGCAGGACCGCGAAGACCTGCGCGGTCTTCTGATACAGATTATTGGCGACGATCTCTTCGAGCAGGATCTCGTCGGCGTCTCGGACCAGCTCAAGCTGTTCTTCGGTGACTTCACCGAGGACGCGCACCGCCAGGCCCGGGCCGGGGAACGGGTGACGCCAGACCATCTGCTCGGGCAGCCCCAGTACCGCGCCGAGCTTGCGGACCTCGTCCTTAAATAGATTGCGTAAGGGCTCGACCAGGTCAAAGCCCAGCTCTTCGGGGAGGCCGCCGACGTTGTGGTGGAGCTTGATGTTGGCCGCAGCACCGGAGTAGCCCTGACCGGACTCGATCACGTCGGGGTACAGCGTGCCCTGCGCAAGGAACTGGATCTCGCTGGTGTGCTCGCTGGCCTCGGCACGTAACGTGTCGGCCGTCTGCTTGAAGACCTCGATAAACCGATGCCCGATCCGCGTGCGTTTCTCCTGCGGCTCGGTGATGCCCTTCAGGTCGTTCAGGAAATCGTCCGCCGCATCGATCACACGCAGGTCCAGGTCGAAGTGTCCCTTGAAGGTGTGTTCGACCAGGTCGCGTTCGCCCTTGCGCAGCAGGCCGTTGTCAACGAAGATGCAGGTCAGTTGTTTGCCGATGGCCTTGCTGAGCATCGCGGCGACGACGGAGGAATCGACCCCGCCGGAGAGCCCGCAGATAACGCGTTTGTCGCCGACGGTTTCTCGGATACGTGCGATCTCGCTATCCAGGAAATTGGTCATCCGCCAGGAGCCGTCACAGCCACAGATGTTAAACAGGAAGTTGGTGAGGATGTCTGCGCCGTGGGGCGTGTGCGTGACCTCCGGGTGGAACTGCACGCCGAAGAACGGCTTACTCTTGTGCCGCACCGCCGCGTAGGGGCACGTCCCCGTCGCGGCCAAGGGCACGAACTCGTCCGGCAGGCTCTGGACCTGGTCGCCGTGACTCATCCACGCCGTGGTCTTGGCCGGGACACCGCGCAGCAGGTCGGCGGCATCGTTGATCTCCAGACGAACGCCGCCGTACTCCCGGGCCTGCGCGTTTTTCACCTCGGCCCCCAACAGCGAGCAGGCGACCTGCATCCCGTAGCAGATCCCCAGCACCGGCACGCCCAGCTCGAACAATCGGGGGTCGCAGGTCGGGGCGCCGTCTTCGTAGACACTGCTGGGCCCACCGGAGAGGATGATCCCCCGGGGGTTCAGGCTCTTGAGCTGCTCGAAGCTGATATTCGGCCCGACCAGCAGGCTATACACCCCGGCCTCACGGACCCGGCGGGCGATCAACTGGACGTACTGCGAGCCGAAGTCCACGATCGGGACGACCTGCCCCGCCACGCCGGCGGGCAGTTCCAAGGCTTGTTCGGTGGGTCTATTCTCAGTCACGGGGCTCATGGGGGCGGTTCCACTGCGGGGGCTATCTTTTCCGGAGGATTTAGGCCCAGATGATAACGGAATTGTGCACGCGACGGCTAGAGGTCTGGCAGGCGCAATAAACCTATAATCGGCGATATGATCGTTAAATTGGCCATCCTTTTGCTCTCGCTCGGCGTCCCCCCGCTGACCGACCTGCAGAAGGATATTCTGGCCATAGAAGAAGACCCTGCCTTGCTGGCGGGGCCGACGCTGACCCCACTCCTGGAGAACGTGTCTACCTGGGAAGACGCCCTGGACGAAACCGTGACACGGGCCCCGGACTACCCCGCCCTGTATGAAGATTCACAAAGGTATCGCGGCGAGGCGTTCGTGATAGAAGGCCGATTCGCAGGTCGGGCTAGACGCATCGATCTGCAGCACGTCGGGGAATGGGGCGATGCCCTGACCGAGTGGGTGCTGATCGTGAATGACGACCCGGAAGAAGTCGCGGTGGTCTTTCTGGTAGACATCCTGGCTGACAAGCCAACGCCAAGGGTTGGGGCCCACGTTAAAACCGTTGGCCGTTTCTATAAAGTATGGCATGACCGCGATCAGAACGGCCGTCCGGCGGATTACCTGACCTTCGTGGCCGGACCGGTTGATGTCGAAGGGGGCTGGCAGCGGCAAAGCCCCAGCCCGGCGATCCCGATCCTGCTGTTAACCCTGGGACTGGCGGCGGTCTACATCCTGATCCGGATACACACCCGTCGCTACACGCATAAATCCCCGCAACAAGTTATGCTGTCTGATCAGCCAGCCGACCCCCTGCCCGGCGACCTGGCCGAGGCTTTGCAACGCCTGGCCGACCGGCATCACGACTCTTAAACCACAGGCAACAAACGCATGGCGACCGTCGACCTTATCCTCCCCCACCACCGCTACCCGATCCAGATCGGCCCGGGCCTGCTCAAAAACGTCGGCACGATGGTCCGTGACGCCGCGCCCCACGACCGGGCAACGCTCATCATCGACGACAAGATCACCGAGACGCACGGCAGCGCCGCGATTGAATCGCTCAAGGCCGCCGGGTTCGACCCGCTGACCGCGACCATGACCGCCGGGGAAGACCACAAAAACCTCGCCACCGTCGAGAAGCTCTACCACCCCATGCTGGACGCCCGGCTCGAACGCAAGAGCCCGGTCGTCGCGCTGGGCGGCGGGATCGTCGGGGACACCGGCGGGTTCGTCGCCGCCAGCTACCTCCGAGGCGTCCCGTTTATCCAGTGCCCCACGACGCTGCTGGCGATGGTCGATGCCTCCGTCGGCGGGAAGGTCGGCGTGAACATGCCCCAGGGCAAAAACCTCATCGGCGCGTTCCACCAGCCCGCGCTCGTGGTCATCGACACCGACACCCTCAAGACCCTACCCAAGCGCGACTTCATCTGCGGCCTGGCCGAGTGCATCAAGCACGGCGTGATCCGTGACCCCGAACTCTTCAACTGGATCGATCAACACGCCGAAGCGATCCTTAAGCTCAACTCGGACACGCTGGTCGAGCTGGTCGAGCGGAACGTGAAGATCAAGGCGGCGGTGGTGATGGAAGACGAGAAAGAAGCCGGCGTCCGCGCCCACCTGAACTTCGGACACACCTTCGCCCACGCGATCGAGGCCGGGACGGAGTACGGCCGATACCTGCACGGCGAAGCGGTCTCCCTGGGCATGGTCGCCGCGGCACGACTGGCGGCCGACACCGGGCGGTGCGATGCCACGGTCGCTGAAAAGTTGTCCGCCCTGCTCAACAAGGTCGGCCTCCCCACCGAGGCGAGCGATCTACCCCCCACCGCGAAGCTGATGGACATCATGCAGAGCGATAAGAAGGTCGCCGACGGGAAGGTCCGCCTGGTGCTACCCGACAAGCTCGGCGCCGTTTCCATTGTCAGCGACACCCCCGGCGGCGCGGTCGAGAAGGCCTGGGACTCGCTGCGTGCTTAGATCAAAAAAAATCCCACGACCGTAGGCCGTGGGATAGTAGTCATATCCATGGCTGTCGCGCGAACGCAACACCCGAATACCATCTTCTATTTAATAAACCGGATCGTGAGAGGGTACTTGTAAGAGATCCCCTCGTTGGCCTTCATCCCGGCCATGATGCACAGGATGATATCCGCGATCACAAGGATCGGGGTCGTGATGCAGCCGATGAAGATTATGGTTGACATCCCGCTAATAAAAAACGCGATCATCATCGTGATCTGAAAGTTCAGCGATTCCTTGCCGTGCTCATCGACATACGGGTCGTCGTCCTTCTTGATCAGCCAGATAATCAGCGGCCCGAGGAAGCCCATAATCCCCAACAGGTGGGCGAGCATCCCGAGCATCTTTGATTCCGAGGAGGGCTGGCCGGCGGCCGGCGTTTCTTGCGGGCTGACAGGTTCCTGAGTCTCTTCAGTCATGGGTTCGTCCTTGTGTAGTTGCCTGTAGAAGCCATCAGTATTCATTTATGAACCAGCCCGTCAACCCCGTTCGCCTTGGCCGGGTTGGCGGGTAGGATATAGGCATGCGACCCGTCCGCCGACACGACCTGGCCCCCCGCGTCGAGATCATGCCGTTGATCGACGTCATCTTTCTGCTGCTGACGTTCTTTATCTACAGCCTGGTCACGATGGTGCAGGCCGAGATCCTGCCGGTCCAGCTACAGACCCTTTCCACCGGCCAGGCCGCCGAGCCCGCGTCGATCATGGCGATCACCATCGATGCCCAAGGCAGCCTCTACTTCAACCGCGCCCCGATCGAAGACGACGCGCTGGATGAGAAACTCGCCGAGTTAGCTCAGTTGGACGACGTGCCGAAGCTGTTCCTGGCCCTGGAAGACTCGCTCTCTACCGTGCCAGGCGGCGCGGATGATGCCGGGCGTGTCATTGATCGGGCCCCCCTGCTCATCAGCCTGATCGAGCGCGTCCGCAAGGCCGGCATCGAAGATTTCAACATCGTCGGCGACCGAGGGGCGGAGTAGAT
>CBDUNP010000286.1:0-4593 GCA_965368605.1 uncultured bacterium
TTGATCAGCATCAACCTGGCGGTGATCAACTTCCTGCCGATCCCGATCACGGACGGCGGACAGGCGGTGTTCCTGGCGATCGAGAAGATCAAGGGTTCGCCGGTCAGCGTCAAGGTGCAGACGGCGGCCACGCTCGCGGGGCTGGCGTTGCTCGCCTGCGTGTTCCTGTTCGTGACGTACAACGATATCTCACGGCTCCTGGGGTGAGTGAAGGGGTCGACCGCCCTCCCAGTGAATCCGTTTGCCCGTTGTTACGCGGCGTGGCCCACACGATACGCACGCCCCGATTTAGCTACCGTGTTTTTTACGTAGTATCCGTGTTTGATGCGCCTCGTGGCCGCGGTGGCTATACGGGGGCGTTGTTGTAGAGTGTTATTGATAAATGACCTGCCGTCTTTCCTGCGGAGGCGGTAATTCATTTTGAACTTCAACTGGCCCCCCGCCTGCGCGGGGGTGACGAACAACGGCGGGGCAAGCCCGTTTGCAAACCGCTCTAACAGACGGACATGCGCCACGAGATGCGGTGACGATCGCAAGCTCATCCAATTGTCAGGTTGATCTATTGTTTGGCGCGACAAGTCGCGGCGCTTCGTAGGGGCATTCGTTATGTTTGGTTTCGGACCGTCTAAATGGGGGGCGCCTTGCCAACGTTGGCAAAAGAAAACGGCCCACGTTTTCAGGCGTGGGCCGTGGGTCAGGTTTTTTTTAGGCGGTGACTCGCCTGAGCTGACGAGCGGATTCATCGCCGATCAGTAAGCCACCGGGGCGGTGTTGTCACCCGGGCCGCTGAGGGCAAGCTCGGCCTCGAGGGCCAGCTCGTTCTGCAACCGGATGCGGTCGGGGTTGTTGCGGTCATCGTCCTCGGAGCGGGCGGAGATGCTGTTGGTCAGGGGGTCCAGGTAGAGCATACGGACGCCGCCGCCGCCCAAGCCGCTGGACGCGGTCGCCTGGAGCAGGTCGACGACCACACGGCCGACATACATATCCAGCTCCGTGCGGATGCCGCTGGGCAAAGTCTTCTCAACGACCTTCCCGATCGGGTCGCCGGGGCGGACCTCGAACTCTTCATTCACCCATCGGCCGTCGTAGACACGCCAGACCTCGGCCCGGGCGATCTGCGATTGAGCCGAGCCCTTGACCATGAAGAAGTAGTGCTTGCTGTCCACGCGGACCGGGTCGGACCAGGGCGACGCGTTGAGCTCCTGCATATCGGGGCCGAGCGATATCTTGTCGTAGTTTTCTTCTTGCTGCGTCTTTTCAACCCGCTTCTGTCGGTACAGCGGATTCAAGACGCTGACGACCAGGCGGTAGCGGTAGACCTTGCCGGGTTCGATGGACAGGTCATGTGCCCAGACCTGGATCTTGCGGGACTCGGGCTCGGTTGTGTTGGTTTGGCCGTAGGTGTCCAGTCCGGCACCGCCGTAGCCGCCGGGTGCGCCGTAGCCGCCCGCGCCGCCGTAGCCGCCGGCACCTCCATAGCCTCCAGCGCCGCCGTACCCACCCATGCCGCCGTAACCACCGGCACCCCCACCGTAGCCGCCTTCGTCACCGTAGCCGCCGTAGCCGCCGGCATCGCCGCCGCTGTAGCCCTGCCGGCTAAGGACGTCGGACTCGATCCCGAGCAGTTCGTCGCGATCGATCTTGGTCTCGATCAGTTGTTCCTGTAAGAGGTTGATGCGTTCCTGTGGGGTGGCTGGGGCATCGGTGTTGCCGCCGCGGGTATTGCCGCCGCGTGGCGTGCGGGCTGCGCGTCCGCCGCCGTCACCGACACCGCCGTATCCGCCTTCGCCACCGCCGCCGCCGCCGCCGCGTGTGGGACGTGCGGGCTGCCTGCGTGGGGGCTGACGCCCTTCCGGGCCTCCCCGCTCCTCGGCGCGCTGCTGTTCTTTGAGCAACGTCTCCTGCAGACGGGCGATCTGATCTTTGAGGCTGGCGATCTTTGTGTTCAGGCGGGCGAGCTTACGCTGGCCTTCGGCGTCCAACTCCTGGGCGTCTTCGTTCGGCGGGCTCCAGAGGATGTTGCCCTTGGTCTGCGGGAAGTCCGGGCGAGCGATGCGTTCCTGGTTGGCGCGGACGGCCTGGATGGCTTCTTTAGACTGAAGGTTGGTTGCCTTGAACTTCGTGGTGTGCTTGAACGCCAATTGGCCTGGGATCGGATCGACCAGGACCTCGTTGATCCATTCGCCGGTTGCTTCGTCCAGTTCCTGGCGTTGCAGCATCACGCCGGAGATACCGAGCATGCTGTTCCACCAGCGTGGGGGGACACGGCCTTCCTTGTCGCCGGACTGCAGACGCTCAACCCATTCATCCATATCAAACGTTGCGGCAACGCTGACGTAGCTAAAGTCGCGTGGCTCGTGGTTCCCGACCAGTTTGATGAAGCCTTCCATCTCGCGGGTGGGGATGTTGTCGCTGAGCACGGCGTGGCCCTTGCGGGTCATCAGGCCCTCGGCGATAGGCGGACGGGGGAGGTTGTAGCTTGGGAGGCCGATCTTGTCATCGGGGATTAACGCCGAGCTCAATCCTGCCGATGCCAGGGGCAACAAAGTCTCCATCGAGGTCGGCTTCTCGGCGATCTTCTTCAGGATCGCCTCGGAGTATTCGGGGATCGGGCGGTCGGGCAGAGCGCTGGTCTCGTCCTTCAGCGCTTTGTCCAGGCGTTCGGCCTTCTGCGCGATGGTGTCCTTGATCTCACCCGGGCCGACGTCACGACCGCTGACCTGAATCGCGAACGGGTTGCCCATCAGGAACCACCACGCGACGGCCAATAGGATTAAAACGGAGAAACCCAATACGAGTTTCTCGACATTCTTCATGAAAAATCCGGCGTCTTTAGGGTTCATTGCATTTCCCTTTCTATCTCGGCGTTGTCACCGACTTGTCACTCTCCCAGTTCGTCTGCCATGCCTCGCAACAATACGACCGATCAGAAATTGGTTTCTTCGTCGGCCATCTCGGCGGCGGGATCGGCGAGACCCAGCTTCTTCTTGATCGCCTCGGGCATGTACTCTTTGGTCCATTCACGCAGCCAGATCGTTTCGATCAGGATGTCGACCTGGACCGCGTCGCCCGTCCCGTAGACAAAGCCTTCCTGCAAGGCGGCGTATTCGTCGACGTCCTGGATCTGACAATCCAGAACCGACATGAAGTTGACCTGGCTGATCGCGTTGAACAGCTTGGGCAGTTGCTGGTAATCCACAACGGCGACCATGCGGGCGTGACGTACGTCATAAATCACGTTGGAGGTCCGGCCGCTGGGCCCGGCGTTGTAGTCCACGGACAGCGGGGCATCCGGGCTGCCCGGTGCCGCCGCAACGCCTGCTTCGGCACCTCCGGCGGCCGCTGCGCCACCGCCATAACCGCCGACCGCCCCACCGCCGCCGTAGCCGCCACCGTAGCCGGCTGCGCCGCCACCGCCGGAGCTTGTCTTGACGGCGCCCTGGGTGTTCATCCCGCCCAACGTGTCAATCCCGACATTGCCTGGGATCACGGTGATCGAGATCAGCCGCTTGACCGGGGCCTCGATCACGCTGCGTTCCTGGTTCTTAACCTCATTGGCGATCCCGATGGCCCGGACGATGTCCTGCTGGATCCACAACTCCATGTGGCCCTGCCATAGCTGGGTAAAGGTCGGCAGCCCCATCTCCAGACTCCACGGCCCGACCTGGAAGGGGAAGCCGGTGCTCTGGATGTAGGGGTCGGCGTACAGGTGGATCTGCCGGGCACGCTCGATGAGCATCTCCTCGGCGCGCTCCTGCTTCTGACCCTCGATCGCTTTGCGGTCGGCCTCGGTGAGGCCGGCACCACCAGCGCCGGCGCTGTAGGTGCTGGGGCGGTAACCCTCTTCCACCCGGGCCAGCTCGAACTGCAGTTCCTCAGGACTTAAGGGGCCCGCCGCGTTGAGCCTCGGCGCATTGGGCTGGTTCTCGTCGTAAGGCTCGAACATCTGCACAAACGCCTCACGGTACTTGGTCCGTGCCTCGTGGCGCAGGTGACTGGCGTCGGTCGTCGGGAGGACGCCGGGGACCAGCAGGCCGTGGCCGGCGCGGTTGATTTTTACGAACGGGTCATACGTCTGTGTAAACTCCCGACTCATTTTCCCGTACACCTCATCGAGGTGGTCAAGGGTTGCCCGGGTGATCGTCACGCCTGAGATTTCCTCCGGCGGCGCATCCACGTCTTCCGGGGGGAACGGGACGGACACGTTTGAGTGGCTATCCAACGAACGGGCCATCTTGGTGACCTCCGCCGAAGCCGTCTCCGCCGCGGCGTTGCCCTTGGACATCGACCAGACGATGACGCCGACCGACGCGAGCATCACGATGACACTGAGCACCGTGACCAGATTCGTCTTGACCCAGGTGAGTATATTTTTCATGAGTCACCTCTTTCTTCATTGTTCTGAGGCAAGACCGCGGTCGGCCCGGGCTCAGGAGCGTCCGGCGTTTCAGGCGAGTCTTCGGGAGGAGCGTCGCCGGGGTCTTGTATTTGGTCCGGGTCGTCAAAGCCGGGGTCCGTTGTATCGCTTTCCGCGGGCGTCTCGCCCTTGGGATTCAGCAGTTCAACCTTCCACTGAAGCTCGAACTGGTAATC
>CBDUNP010000287.1:0-4561 GCA_965368605.1 uncultured bacterium
AAAGCTGTCCGCCCAGGTATCGCCGACGATGGTGAGCAGGCCACACAACGTCAGGCCCCGCCACGTTTACGGAGCTTCTTATTGACAGATTTGTCGGCACGCGCCAGGACATTCGCAAGATGCAGCCGCCCCAGCAGCAGGCTGTAAGCGCAAGACGGGTCGTGCGGGATACAGGCGAAGGTCGGGCCGTAGCTTGGCTCACCCGTCAGGCTCGCAGCCGCGGAGTGCCACTCCATCGGCTGGGTCAAGTCGAAGCCGTCCCAGCACGGGGCGTCCAGATGCTTGAACTTTTCAACAAACGCGCCGTCGTCGCTGAAGACCGTGCCTGGGACGTGGCGTTCCAAAAACCGCCGTGTGGCGATTCCCTTGTAGACGTCGTGGATGAACACCTTGCCAACCTTGCCGGTGCGTAGCAGTTGCAACGCCAGACGGATCGCGCGGAAACCTTTGGGGCCATCGATGATGGCGACCGATCCGGGCTGTAGATGATCGAAGAGGAGTTTGCGTGAGTCGCCGTAGAGAAGCTTCACGTGGCCAAAGTCTTTAAGACGGTCTTCGGCTATGGGTGCGTCAGGCGAGTCCTTATCAAACTCGACGCTGATAATGTCAGCATCCGGGAAGATACGGCCCAGGACAAACGTGCTCTGCCCGCGTGCCCGACCGGACTCCAGCACACGCGATCCGAATCCCGGGCCGACCGCCGCGAGCACAAAGAGCATCTCGCTGAAGAACACACCCTTGTCTTCGTAAGGCACGTCCCTGATGCGGGACTGGAAGTCGCCCACGACCAACTCGGCCCGCTGGAGCAGCGCGCGGTCGTCGATGGCGTTCACGGAAGGTGTATATGTCTGCGTGTCTGTGTCAATCACCGCCCCACCAGAACAAAAACCGCCGGGGGTGTCAAACCCGCAGGACGTTGGCGGGCTTATAAGGCTTGCCCAGGGCAGCGGTGGAGTCGATCTTCATCCACTGATCCAGGACACTGGCGTAGACGCTGCGGAAGTCGGTGTGGTGGATCAGGTCGCCGTCGTCAAGCTTGGAAAGGCTCGGGTGCTTGCCGACCAGACCGGACTTGACCTGTGGGCCGAAGAGGAACATCGGCCCCGCCGTGCCGTGGTCCGTGCCGCCGGAGGCGTTCTGCTTGACACGCCGGCCGAACTCGCTGAACGCAACCGTCAGCACGCGCTGCTGATGCCCGGTGGCCTTAAGCTCTTTATAAAAAGCATCCATCGCGGTGGCGAACTCATCCAGCAGGCGGGCGTGCTGCCCGGTCTGGTTCGCGTGGGTATCAAACCCACCCATCGCGACGTAATACACGCGCGTCGGCAGCTCGGCGCGGACCATCGCCGCGACCATCTTGAGTTGGCGTGCCAAAGAGTTCCCGGGGAACGAGGTCAGCGAGCTCTCGCCAACCGCCTTACGCACGCGGTCTGAAGCCACCTGCGCATCCATCGCGGTACGCAGGATGAATCCGGCCGGGTCGTTCGCGGGCATCGGCGCAGGTTGATTGACCTGGTCATACGCATCGTTCATCGCCGGGTGCAAATCCCGCCCGCTCCAGCGGAACATCTGCGGCTTGTCGAACGCCACGGGCTTGACGAGCTTGCCCTGGGTCGCCTGCGGCGCCTCGGCACCGAGGCTGATGCAGGCCAGCGACGTGTCGGTCTGGCCGTGGGTCGTGTCCATCGCTTTGCCGATCCACCCGTGGCCCTTGCTTGTAAGTGTTTCGCCGGTGTGCCAGACATCCATGCTGGCGAAGTGCGAACGGATCGGGTTGGGATACCCCACGCCCTGCACGACCGCCCCCATGCCGTTGCCGATCATCTCGTGGATCGGGCGCAGTGACGGGTGCAGGCCGATACCTTGGTTGGTGTCCAGCGTGATCAATTCAGACTCGCGCACCGCTATCCCCGCGCGGTTCTTGTAGTAATTATCTTTGCCGAAGGGGATGACGGTGTTCAGCCCGTCGTTGCCGCCGGAGAGTTGGACCACCACAAGGACGCGATCCTCCGGGACGCCGGGATTACTCGGCAGCGGACCGGCAGTCTGAGCCATGACGTTCGACGAACGCGAAAGAAAGATCGGCACGCTGGATACGGTCGAGACCATCGCCAGGCCGGAGCGCAGGAATTGTCGGCGGGTGTAGGCGGATAAGTCAGACACGGCAGGTTCCTGGTATGTGATAGACAGCGACTCAACACAATTGATATTCGGGCATGGCGGTGATCAGGGTTAGTAACGCGATCAGGCTGTCGACGGTCACGCCCTTATCACGCCCCTGCATGAAGCCATACAACGGCTCGCGCCGAGCGGCCGGTATGTGCTCGCCGAGCATCAGATCGACAAGGTGGTCAACCACGGGTCCGGGCTCCCTGCTATCCAGGTCGGCAAGCAGCGGCATCGGGTCGTAGTTGGCCTGGTTGCGCTTCCAGTTCTTTTTACGCGGGTCTTTGCCGGTGATCAGGTAGGCGCAGACATTTTGGCGTGTGAAGAGCGTCGAGGTATTGATCCAACTCCGCCCGCCGTCCCAGCCGGCGACACTCGGCGGGTCAAACAGGTCTTGCCCCATCGTGCGCAGCCCGTCGCTGAGGGTGCCCAAGCTGCGTGTCGGGGTGCCAAGTGTACGGACCGTACCGACGACGAGTTGTGCCGGGCTCTTGATCTTCTGCCCAACGATCGCCGGGTCGTAGAAGTGCTGGCTCTTGAAGAGCACCTCCAGGACCGGGGCGATCTGGTAATCGTTCTTGCGGAGCATCCCGGCGATGCGCTGGACTACGGCCTTGTTTGGCCCGGGCACCTCGTCCAAGTGATCCGAAACATCGGCGACGAAGTGGCGGTAGAGCTTAAGCGCGATGTAACGCGTACACGCGGGCTGGTCCAGCAGAACATCCACAAAACCTTCGCCATCCAGCTTGGCCGTCTTCCCCAAGACGGTTTTCTTCGACGTATCGTGGCGGTTTTTATTGAAGACAAAATCGTTGTCATCAACGTGATACCCGGTCAGGGCGCGGGCCCCCTGCTTGATGTCTTTCTCGGCGTAGTTGCCCTCGCCCAGCGTAAACAGCTCCATGAACTCACGCGCAAGATTCTCGTTGGGCTTGCGCTTGTTGTTCTGGTCGTTGTTCAGGAACTTGAGCATCGCCGGGTCGTGCACCACCGCCCGGGCCAACTCGGCAAAACTGCCGGCGGCGTGCTCACGAAACATCTGGTTCTGCTGATACATCAAAAAAGTATCGCGGACATTGCGGTGACGCGACGCGAAGTGGCTGTGCCAGAGCAGCACCAGGTTCTCGATCGTCGGCGTATCGGTATCGATCATTAGCCCGACCCACCATCGGCGGAGGTCGCCGAGCATCCGACGGTCTTCGGCGCGACGCTCGTTGAGTATCCGACGGAACTCCGAACGGGCCGCCTCGTCGTTGTTGCGCCGGGCCAGCACGAACTTTTCACGTTCCTCAGTGGTCTGCGGGCGGATTACGTCCGGATCGATGTCCGCGGCGACGCTTCCAGAAGAAGGCGTTGCCAGCAACTGCTTCACCGCCTTCTCGGGCCCGGCCGCAACCAGTGCCGAAATATCGCCCGGGCTCGCGCCGAAACCCGTGCGTAGCAGAAGGTGGCGGGCCTGTGCGGGCCCGAAGTCACTCGACGAGATCGGTGTCAGCGAAGTATCCATAAAGCGGAACCACCACGATAAATCTATGCAAAAACGTTACCCGTCTAACGAAGCCCGGGCAAGGGTTATTGCGGGATAATCGGAGATTAATAATTGGTTCGGCTATCACCCACATACCCGTGGATGCCACCCACGGCCTGCCTGGGCCAATAATTGGCCTAATTCGCGATCAGCCCGGGCCGACCGTATCTGCGGACATGGGGACCTGATCAAAGCGGACGGGCAGCAGCAGCGTGAACGTGCTGCCCTGCTTGCGCGTGCTTTCAACGGAGACGACCCCGCCGTGCTCCTCGACAATTTTCTTAGTCACCACCAGCCCCAGCCCCGTGCCGCGCAGACCCTTGGTGGAGTGGAACGGCTCGAACAGCCGCTTGAGCGTGCCGGGGGACATCCCCTCGCCGTTGTCGGCCACCGTGATCTTCACCCGGTCGTTGTCGCCGTCGTATTCACAACGCAGGCTCACCACGCCGGTCTCCGGCTGCACCGCGTCGAGCGCGTTGTTGATCAGGTTCAACAGCGCCTGATGGATCCCGCCGGGATCGATCGGGACCGGGGGCATGTCGCTGGGGACATCGATCAGCAGCGCGACGTTCTTGACGTCGAACTGTTTCTGCACCAGCGCCGCGACCTCGCCCAGGAGCTGATCGAGATTGATAAGCTCAAGCTCGGGCTTGCGCTGCTTCGAGTAGGCGAGCATGTTCATCACCAGCTCGTAGATGCGCTCGACGTTGCGGGCGACAATCTCCCAGCCGCCGCGCGTCAGGTCCATGTTGTTTTTCCGCAGGCCCAGCTCGACGACGTCTGCGCCGCCGCGCATCCCCTGAAGGATGTTTTTGATCGAGTGCGACAGGCTCGCAACCGTCTGCCCCACGGCGGCGAGGCGTTCAT
>CBDUNP010000288.1:0-4552 GCA_965368605.1 uncultured bacterium
GCAATACACTGTAAATAAAGTGCTTAAGAGGGCGTGTCGTCAGAAGCGGAGAGGGTGGGATTCGAACCCACGGTAGGGCGAACCCTACACTGGTTTTCGAAACCAGCTCCTTCAGCCGCTCAGACACCTCTCCAAAGGTCCGGCTGTGCGTGGAACCACAGCCGAGCGGGGCGGATATGATAACCAGTTCGGTCGAGTTTGGCGACGGGCTTTAATTGGCCGAGGATCGGCCTGGTTTGCCCAGTGTACGGGCCGGTCTGGCGGTGCCGTATAATGGCTGTGTGGGGGCGAAAGGCAGTTATTTGATGATGAGTGTATGGGCTAGTCCGCTAGTGTATGGGTGCGTGCTGTGCGCGGTGGTGTTTGCCGCCACGGCCGAGGCCAGGACCGTCGAGTTCTCCGGCTACACCTGGGCGGTCAAGGCGGTGCCGTTGGGGGGCCCGGGCCCGAACCGCTGGTCGGACAGCACCGACAGCGTGTGGGTCGATGAAGCCGGCAAGCTACACCTGAAGGTCCGGCAGATCGGCGGGCAGTGGTACAGCTCCGAGGTCACGATGCTTCAGTCGCTTGGGCATGGCCGATACGAGTTCATGCTGGAGACGAACACCGAGACCTACGACCCTGGCATCGTCGCCGGCCTATTCACCTACCGAAACGACACCGAAGAGATCGATATCGAGCTGACGCAGTTCGGCGACGCCAATGCGCCGACGGGGTGGTACAACATTCAGCCCTACTTCCACGCGGGCAATCAGGAGACGTTTGACCTGAACCTCGGCGGCAGCTTCACCAGCCACCGGTTTGACTGGACCGCCGACGCGATCGATTTCCGCAGCCTGCACGGGCACTACACCGAGCCGCCGCATTCAGGATTCATCATCAACGAATGGAGCTATACCGGCGCGGACATCCCGCCGGACCTTGACGAGAAGGTCCACATCAACCTCTGGCAGTTCCAGGGGCTCGCCCCGGGCAACGGGCTTGAGCACGAGTTGATTGTCAAGAGCTTCACCTTCACGCCCGAACACCTGCTCAACGCGATCCCCGGCGATCTGGACGGCGACGGGTTTGTCGGCATCGACGACCTGAACATCGTACTCGCCAACTGGAACCTTTCTTCCCCGCCCGCCGATCCCGCGGCCGACCCCAGCGGTGATAGCTTCGTTGGGATTGATGACCTCAATACCGTGCTGGGCAACTGGAACACAGGCACGCCCCCCGGGGCACTGGCGAACGGCCCTACGGTCCCGGAACCCGCGACCCTGACGCTATGCCTGCTTGGTGCTTCTACATTTCTAAGGCCTTCACGTAAAATGATTTAACGCTGATTTTCCGGGTCGCTAGTCGTTTGCCCCGACTCATATCACTTGCGGTTTGACCGGCCGGCACGCCGCGCTGGTGGTCCATGATGTACCTCATCACGGCTCAGGATCGGTCGTCATTCTTCACATCGGCCCGGCCAGACTACGGCTCGGGGTGAAATTGGACATAATCGGGACCGCGCCGTCACATGACCGTCACATGGGGGGGGTATCTTTCTTCCGTGTTAAGAGATAACCCCCAGCCCGACGGCGGGCCTATTTAGTAAGGAGAGTCAAAATGATGACACGGAAACTCAATTCGATCCTGCTCGCATCGGTGATGGCGGTCGCCACGACGTCGGCCGCGTTGGCCCAGCCCGCGTCGGAGCTTTTAGAGAAGGGCATCTTCACCGAAGAAACCGTCGGCGATCTGGATAAGGCCATCGGGATCTATCAGCAGATCCTTGACGACGCCGAGTCCAACCGCAAGCTCGCCGCCAGCGCCCAGTTCCGCCTGGCGAGTTGCTATCTTAAGAAAGGCCAGGACGCTGAGGCGACCGAGGCCTTCGAAGCCTTGATCACCAACTACCCGGATCAGAAAGAGCTGATCGCCCGGGCCCGCGAGGTCATGCCCGGCCAGCTCGTCGTCGGGCCGGTGACTTGGGGCGACGGTGAAGTCATGCGTTTGGACATGTCCCTGCCGACCGGGATGAGGATCGGGATGTTCGCCTGGTCCGCAGATAAGATCGTGACCGACGCCGGCCAGAACGCCTGGCAGGTGAAGACGCGCCGATACATCGCGCTCAACGGCACGCACGGGGTCAGCGGCGTCATCGCCGAGCCCGAATCGTTCCGCCCGATGACTAGCTGGTTCAACCACACGGTCCTGGGCAACACGTCCGCAGCCTACACACCCGCCGAGGTGAAGATCTCCCACCTTGGGCAGGGTATGGAAGACACCACGATCGGGTTTGATGGCCCGGTGTTTGATAACGAACAGGCTGTTTACCTGATCCGCCGCCTCCCTTTAGCCGTCGGCTACAAGACGACGCTGCCGATCATGATCACCTTCGGTGGCAAGCAGATGCAGATCCCGCTGACCGTCCTGGAAAAGCAAACCATCACCGTCCCGGCAGGGGAGTTCGAGTGTTACAAGGTTGACCTTGTGCTTGAGAAGATCATGCACCAGACGATGTGGTTCAGCACCGACGACGCGCACCTGCTGGTCAAGCTCAGCGCCGACGGCATTATTGGCGAGCTGGCCTCGGTGGCTAAGCAGGGGTCGGGCAAGCCCGTCGAGTATAAAGACGCGAAGTTTGGTTTCACCCTGTCCATGCCGTCGGGCTGGTGCGGCTATCAGACCGATCAGGACAACCCGACCGAGTCGGGCGTCCACCTGATCGACCCCGACGCGACCGCGATCAACCACCTGGACGTCGATACGATCGAGTCGCTTGGCCTGGAAGCAAGCCAACCCGTGCGTGAGATGCTTGAGCCTCACCTGGATAAGATGTCCCAACATCGTGCGAGCCTTAGCATCCGAGAAGATAGCTGGGTTGAGCGCACGGTCGGCGGACGTCCAGCGGTCAGCGTGATTGTCGAGTTTGTTGACCAGGGCAAACCCATGGCTGTGTACATCGTGGCCGTCGCCGGTGAAACGACCTTCACAAAGCTGAAGTCCGCCACCACGCCTGATAAACTCGAAAAGGCCAAGGCTCAGATCGACCAGATCATCGCAACCTATAAGGCTAAATAACCGTGCCGTTACGTTTCCTACGATCCCGATCCGGTTTGCGCCGAGAGAAAGGCTGGTGGCCCGTGGTGGCGCTGCTGACCCTGGTCGTACTGCTCCCTACCGCCTGCGTGCTCTGGTTTATGACCCAGGCTATGCAGAACGAACGGCTGGCGATGCAGCAGAAGCTGGCCGACTTTTATCAGGGCCAACTCGCCGCCATGGGGGGCCGGTTCGATGAGGACTGGGCCCGGCGTGCCGAGGAACTGACCCGGTTAGTACAGACCATGCCGGCACCCCAGGCCTTCATCCGTAGCGTGGAATCCGATCTGGCAGACAGCGTGATCATCTTTGATGGTCAAGGCGAAATCGCCTACCCGCAAGTCCCCCCGGTTGTCATGCCGTATGGCGCAACCGAGGGGAATGACTGGGACGAGGCACTTCGCCTGGAAAATCTGCCGGACGGATTGCCCGCTGCGATCGAAGCCTACGCCCGGATCGCCGAGCGTTCGACGGATGCCAACCAGTCGGCCCGCGCACGAGTCGCCCAGGCACGATGCCTGGTACGCAACGGCCAGACCGAGGACGCCATCACGATCCTGACCCAATCGCTTGCGATCGAGGCTTACCCCGACGCGGTCGACAGGCAGGGCCGACTCATCGCCGCCGATGCCCAACTCCGTGCGTTGCAACTGATGGATGGACCCGGTCACAGCGGATTCGAGGCGACCGCGGCTCGGCTGCGGGCTCGCCTGCAGGATTACGCTGGCCCGGCCATGCCCTCGGCGCAACGCGCTTTCCTGATGAGGCAGTGGCAGTTGCTGGTAGATGATGGGCCGGTTTTTAACAGCCTCCAAGCCGAAGTGTTGGCGGTGCGTTGGATCGACTCTGACGCGCCGCTCTACGCCTCGACATCGCCGGGCATTCAGCCAAGCGCCTTGCCCGACGTCTGGGAGTCGTACCATGCAGACGCCCGCGTCCTCGCCCTGTACCGGACCGAAGAGTTGCGGCGTCGATTAGGCGACCTGCCAACAGAAAAAGCACCCTCCAATAGGCTGAGTGTAGACGTGCTGGCACCCGGCGAAGAACCCCAGGGCCCTTCGCCGATTGTCGTACCGGCCGGCGAATGGATGCCGGGTTGGCGCTTGTCGATCGCGGCGGATGATGCGTCACTGTTCGACGCCTCCGCAGACAAGCAGATCGCTGCGTATTTATGGACCGGCGTGCTTGTGATCGGTTCGACGCTGGCGATGGCGGTCCTGATCGCATGGGCCGTCCGCCGACAGATCCGTGTCGCGCGACTGAAAAACGACATCGTCGCCACCGTGTCACACGAATTGAAGACCCCGCTCGCCTCGATGCGTCTGCTGATCGACACGCTTCTGGATGCGGACGAGTTCGATCCTAAAAGGGTCAATGAGTACCTGCACCTGATCAGCCGGGAAAACACGCGACTCAGTCGGCTGATCGAAAACTTCCTGACGTTCTCCAGGCTGGAGCAAGATCGCTACGCCTTCAA
>CBDUNP010000289.1:0-4541 GCA_965368605.1 uncultured bacterium
TCCTCGGCCCGGGGGTGGCCCGGCAGATCGCTTACACCCACACGCAGTCGCGCGTCACCTTCGTCAAGAACAGCCTGTCGGAGAACCCGTTCCTGGCGGAGCTCAGCGAGTCTTTCCGTAAGGTGTCGCAGGTCGTTGAGCCCAGCGTCGTGGCGATCCAGGTCCTGGCACGCACGGATTCGGACCCGCGCGACACGGTCCGTCGATTCTTCGGCCCGGGGAACACGCCGGACGACCTGCTCGAGCAGTTCGGGGACCGGCCCAGCGAAGACCGCTACGACAGGTACGCGCCGCCCCGGCCGATCGGCTCGGGCTCCGGCTGGGTCTACCGGTACACCAACCCCGATGACGCCGACGATTACCAGGACTACATCATCACCAACCACCACGTCGTGCGCAACGCCGACGTGATCAAGGTCCGCTTCCACGACGGCGCGGAGTATGAGGCCCGGGTATTAAATACGGACGAGCGCACAGACATCGCGGTCCTGACGGTCGAGGCGAGCAACCTCGTGCCCACCTCGATCGCGCGTGAAGATGTGCAGCAGGGCGACATGGTCTTCGCGTTCGGTTCGCCTTTGAGTTTCGACTTCTCGATGAGCCAGGGCATCATCTCGGCGACCGGCCGCGAGCTTGGCATCATCAACGTCAAGGGCGGCGGGTACGAGAACTTCATTCAGACCGACGCGATGATCAACCCCGGCAACTCCGGCGGGCCTTTGACCAACATCTACGGCGAGGTCGTCGGGATGAACACCGCCATCGCCGCGGGCGGCGGCGGGCCACGCACGCCCGGCAACGGGACGTTTGTCGGGTTGGGCTTTGCGATCCCGGTCGATATGGTCGTCGAGATCGCCGACCAGATTATCGCCGACGGCTCGGTACGCCGCGGTTTCCTGGGGATCGCGCTGCCGGTCGATGACCTGGACGAACGCATGGCTCAGACGTTCGGGTATGACGGGAAGGGCGTGCTGGTCAGCGGGGTCAACGCCGACGGCCCGGCGGGCGAGGCGGGGATCAAGCGTGGCGACATCATCATCAGCATCAACGACACACCCACCCCGACCATCGCGGGGCTGCGCAACCTGATCGCGCGGTATCGTCCGGGCACGGAGGTGGCGGTGGAGATCTTCCGAGAAGGTGATACGCAGACGATTGACGTCACGTTGGGCGAGTTCCCAAGCGCGAGTGTCTCGGCCGGGCCACGTGATAACCCGCTGGATGCCGAAGTCGATGCCGAGGGCATGAGCACGCTGCGCAAGCTGGGCATCGCGGGCCTGCAGGACTTCACCGAGAGCACCGCCGAACAGTTGGGCGTGACGCACTTCCCGGCGGTGATGGTGACCAGTGTCCGAACCAACTCGGTCGCCGGTGCCGAACGTTTGCAGCGGGGCATGCTGATCACGCATGTGATGGGCGAGCCGGTGTCTAATGTGGACGAGCTGGTCGCCGAGGTTGAGAAGCACGACCCGACCGAGGGCATCCGCATCAGCGTCAAGGTCTGGGACCGGGCCGAGGGCGAGTTCGCCTCGCTGTTCCTGGTCCTTCAGCTGCCGGAGGAATAAGGCGGCGTTCCCGGTTAATTATTCAATGATAACTCACGAAGAGGCTGGGCCTAATAAGGTCCAGCCTCTTGTGTTTATCGGCAGAACCAGGCCCTTTCGTCCGACCCCTAGACCCCAGACCCCAGACCCCGTTATCATGTCTCCATGACCGCGACCGCCACGCAAACCGTGCCTGACCAGGCTTCACGTTCCAGCGACCAGCCCTTGCTGAGCGTGAAGAACCTCAAGACCTACTTCCCGGTGAAGCGTGGCCTGATGCGCCGGACCGTCGGACACGTCCGCGCGGTGGATGATGTCTCGTTCGACATCGGCAAGCGCGAAACGCTGGGCCTGGTCGGCGAGTCCGGCTGCGGCAAGTCCACGGTCGGGCGGACGATCCTTCGGCTGATCCCCGCGACCGAGGGGTCGGTCCATTTCGAGGGGCTTGACGTCCTGGCCAAGAGCGCTGGCGAGATGAAGCGGCTCCGCCAGCAGATGCAGATTATTTTTCAGGACCCGGTCGGCTCGCTGAACCCACGCATGACGGTCGGGCGGATCATCGGCGAACCGATTGTCGTTCACAAGATCGCGTCCGGCTCCGAGCTGCGCGACCGCGTGGCGATGCTCTTAAAGAAAGTCGGACTGGAACCCGACCACGCCTACCGCTACCCCCACGAGTTCTCCGGCGGGCAGCGCCAGCGCATCGGCATCGCACGCGCACTGGCGCTCGAGCCTAAGTTCGTGGTCTGTGACGAGCCGGTCAGTGCGCTGGACGTGTCGATCCAGTCGCAGATCCTCAACCTCTTGGCCGACCTTCAGGACGAGTTCGACCTGTCATACCTGTTCATCGCCCACAACCTGGCCGTCGTCGAACACTTCTGCGACCGGGTGGCGGTGATGTACTTAGGCAGGATCGTCGAGCTCGCCGACCGCGACACGCTGTACCGCAATCCTTTGCACCCGTACACCCGCGCCCTGCTCAGCGCCGCGCCCAACCCCGACCCGACCGGGAAGAAGCAGCGCATCATGCTCGAGGGCGACGTCCCCAGCCCGATCCACCTCTTTAAAGATGGCGGTCGGCCTTCGGTCCACTCCGAAAAGTCCGGCCCGGACGAGCACACCGAGGACGGCGTCACCTTCATCACCCGCCAAAGCCTCCTGGACCGCCCACCCTTACAAGAAGTCCCCGGCGAACCCGGGCATTTTGTTTCGACGCACGGGTTTGATTGATTAATGATATAGCCGCATGGTCTGGGGCCCGGGGGGCGGATTGATCTGAACATGCCGATAGTTGCTGAGAAGATCGAGCTGAAAACACACAGCAAGCACAAGGTGCTTCTTCTGGCAGATATCGAGAAGTCGCTCTCAGGAGATCACTACACCTGTCTGTTAATGGTGCGGTCGGGGCACTATTCGTGTGAACGGCCGTTTTGTTTTGAAGGTTCATATCTCCACGACGCGGTCGGCCGGTTGAGACATATGGATGAAGGGGTGCCGGGCACCGCTGTGTTAAAAGGGCAGTGGGATGATGATTGTCTTGGATTTGAATCCAATGATATGGGGCATGTAACCGTCACCGGTGAGCTCTATGAGCGATCTGACACACCACAATCTCTCCGGTTTGCTTTTCAGACGGATCAGACTGTGCTGGGGTCTTTGATTAAAGATCTAGATTACATCCTGCGCGCGTAGGGACTGATTTTACAGTTGAGCAGGAAGCATGACGTGGCCTCTGTGTGACAGCTAGTTAGTCGGCACGCCGGCGAGCGCGGAGTTCATGGCTTTGTAGGTCTTGTGGTCCTGGACGCGGACGGTGAGTTCCAGGCCCTTTTCTAAGAGCTTGTAGCTCTGGACACGGGCGCGTCGGCGGTTTTCCAGTTCGATGACGGGCTTGAACTCCATGTACTGGAGTTTTTCGAGCCATTCGCCCGCCTTGACGGCGCGGTCGTCGCCGGTGCTGTTGCGCAGGTGTTCGCCGATGGCGTCGGCGGGGACCGGGAGGTTGCCGACCTGGAAGCTATCCATGGTGAGTTCGGCGATCCCGTCCTCACGGATCTTCAGGTCGAACCGGCCGGAGATGACCTGCGACACGCCGCCTGCCTCGAGCTCAAACGCCATCACCAGGTTCCCGCCGCTGACTGCGATCATCGGGTCGTTGATCTCGTCGGGCTTGACGTATCCGCGCTCGCCCATCCACTGGTCCATGCGCGTCTGCACGGTGGCGGCGAGCTGGTTGTTGTTCAGCAGGATCGTCTTTTCTTTGTTGATATGGACGTCTTCGGGCTTGACCTTCGGGGTGATGGCTTCATCCGTCGGGGAATCGTCTGCATCAATACCGGTCATGGCGTCCCGCGACTCTGAGTGGGCATTGATTGCCTGGTTGAACTCCTCCAGCCCGAGGGTCGCCAGTGCGTCGAGTTGGTCGTTGACTTCTTCGGCGAGCTGCTCGAACTGTTCGGGCGTGGTCTCGCGGAGCATCTTCTGGTGTTCTTTCCAGTAGGTGGGCTCGGACTGGGCGAGGTAGAACACGACCGCGGAGCCGACGATCAGGACGGCGACGACAGTGAACGCGGCCTTGAATAGGAAGCGGAGCGGGCTGCGTTTTTTGGGTTGTTTGTCAGCGGCCTCTTGGTCTGGGCCGTCGGTCTGGTGGTTGCCCATGGATCGTTACTCGTAGTTATTGGCGTATTGGTTCGTTGGTGTGATGGTCTGTAGCTAGAAGCTCCCGATCGCCTCTTCCATGTCGTCGAACATGCCAAAGACATTGTCCAGACGCGTGACCTTGAAGAGAAAGGAGACGTTGTCGTGGCAGTTGACCAGCGCGATCTGGCCGCGGCAGTGCTCGACTTCCTGGAGGAACTCGACCAGCGACCCGATGCAAGCGGACGCCAGAAACTCAACCTCTTGCATGTCGAAGATGAAGTTCTGAGCGTTGTTGTAGCGGATCTTTTCGGCGCACTCCTGCATCAACTCCTGCATGTCGATGTGCGCGACTTC
>CBDUNP010000290.1:0-4534 GCA_965368605.1 uncultured bacterium
GCGTTGGCCGAAGACTTCTTCGGTCTGCCCGCCGTGGAACAAGTCGCTCTTGAACGGGTCCTCTCGCATCTTCGCGAGCATGGGCATGATGAATGTGGTGGCGACCAGCTGCTCGGCGCTCTCGCGGAGCGTAGCTTTCTTCTTAGGGTCCAGGCCGTCGGCGCGGATACCGGTTTCCGCGGCGAGCAGGTCCTGCGCGAAGCGATCCCCAGTGGGCTTGTTGAGAGAAAGCCCGATGGGGTTGGGGGTCGTGATATCGGCTGCGGTGATATTCATGGCTACTGTTCGAACTTCAGCTTGGCGTGCAGGTGGCCCGCGGCGTCGATGGCTTTGATGATCTCGATGCGGTCCTTGGCATCGACTTTCAGTTGATTAAAAGCTTCGATCAGGTCGGCAAGTTTGGTGCCGCCGGCATCTGCGGGATCGACGCCGATGAAGCGTTGCTCGACCTGCATGGGGTTGATCTCGTCGGGGATCGGCGGCGGGTTCAGGCGGGTGATCGTCAGGCCGCGTTTGGAGATGACCACGGGGCTGATCTCCACGTTGCCGGACATCACGATGGTGCCGGTGCGTTCGTTGATAATCACGCGTGCCTCGATCGGCATCAGCGAGGTCGGGAAGGACATGACCATCAGCTTGCTCAAGAAAAGCGAGGGGTCATTGCGCTCCCACATGGGGACCTGGACGGTGACGTTTTTCTGATCGATGGCGCGGGCGATGGCTGGGCCTTCGGGGGTCAGCTCGTCGTTGATGTTCTGCGCGAGGTTGCGTGCGACGGGCCAGGAGGCGTGTTCGGAGTCGATGACGAGTGTGACCTGCCCGTTCTGGACGTGCTGGGTCATGATGTCGCGGGTGAGGACGGCGCCGTTATCGACCACGCCGACGGTGGGGTTTTCTTCGTCTTCAACCGTGACGGGGCCTTCGGCGAAGGCGAAGATCTGCTCACTGCCGGGGGTCGGCCCCATCAGCGGAATCATAAACAGGGTGCCGCCCTTGAGGCTCTTGGCTGGACCGATCGAGGAGACGCGGACATCGACCTGATCGCCCTCACGGACACCGGACTCGGGGAGCATGGCGGTGACAGAAACAAGGGCGACGTTCTTGGCGTCTTTAAGTTCGCTGGCGACGGTGTTGGGGTCGACAAATCGGCCGATCATCTGGGCGAGCGGGCGCATGGCGGGCATGAACTTGCCGCCGTCGCCCGTGCCGTTGAGCCCGACAACCAGGCCCATGCCGAGGATCTTGTTGGACTCGGAGCCCTTGAGGCGAGCGATGTCGTGGACCTGGACCGCGTTGGCGGGCGCGATCGTGAAGGTGGCTGCGATCAAGGCGGCGAGGATGATCTGGAGTTTACGCGGTTTCATGGTTACTTCTTGTTTGTTACGGTCTTGCTTGAAGCTGTATGTCTTTATCGTAGATTAAAAGTTGAACACGGCCTCGAAGAAGTTGGTCAGGAAACCCTTCTTGGTGGACTTCTTGAGTTCGCCGCTGTGTTGTTTGTTCATGTGCAGGTCGTAAAGCTCGGTGGAGAGCACGGTGTTGTCGACGGTGATGTCCGCGGCGCGGCAGGTGCCGGTCAGGATGATGACCAGCTCTTCCTTGTCGTAGACGGTGGTCTGCTTGGCTTCGAGAATAATGGTGCCGTTGGGCTTAACATCGGCGATGCGTGCGGTGATCCGGCCGGTCGCGGTTTCGGAGCGGGAGTAATTGCCTTCGCCCTCAAACTCGTTGCTCATATCGACGCCGACCTTGGGTGTGCCACGAGAAAGTGGGTCAGGCTTCACGACGAGGTTGAGCAGCTCGTCCAGGTCGATGATGTCGGTGATCTCACCCTCGGTTTTCATCTCTTTCTCGGTGTCGAGGGAGGCTTTGAGGTCGGTCTTGAACGACTCGCGGATGATGATGGTGACCAGGTCGTTCTCGATGTACTGCCGGGGCTCGGGGACCTGAACGGCGATGTAGCTGTGTGCGGCGATGGCCTGCGAGAGCGCACCGGTGCCTTGGGCCTGCGGATTCATCATCTGCGGCGCGGTGGCGACGGGTTCCTGACGGACATACAGCGACGACGACTGCGCGGGGGCGGTCGTTGCGGCGGCGGCCACGAGGGCAGAAGCGATCAAACAAGAAAAAACGAAGGACGATTTCAAGGCGTACCCCCCTGCTGCTGTGTGTTGGCCAGAGCCTGTGGGCCGGTGGATGAATTAACGACGGCCTGGCGGTGACCGGTGACCACGGCGTAGTACTCGTCGCCGGTTGAGTCGCTACGCAGACGGATCATGTCGTTCAGCGAGCCGTTTTCGGTGGCGTAGTCCGCGGTGCGAACCACGAGCCCACCGACGAAGCAGCGGACGTTGACCAGTTCGCCACGCTTGACCATGACGGGGGACTTGACCTTGTTGATGCTGATCATTTCGCCGGCCCGCAGCGAGGTGGCGGACTCTTGACCGATGATCTTGCCGGGGTCGGTGACGGGTTCGACGGCGTCGCTATCGACGATGCACTCACGGACCTTCAGGTGGCTGCGGCGGAAAACGTCGCCTCGGGAGATCGGCGTGTCGGCGACGACGGCCAGCAGGACGTGCTGAACCTTGGCGCTGACCTGGATGGTTTGCGCGACGCGTTGTTCGTCGTAGAGGCGGATCATCAGGGGGACCCGGCCGAGGGTGTTGATGCCGACCGGTTCGATCTCGATAGATCGGCCGAGGATCGGGAGGTCGAGTTTTTCGGTATCGCGTTCGGAGAACTCGATGCGCAGGTCGCCCTGCGAGAGCGTCGCGGCGTCGGTGATGTATTGCTCCACCATGCCGCGGAGGGTCAGGGTGGTTTGCAGGCCGATGGGGGTTTCGATGTTGGCGGCGACGGCCTGGCCGGGCTCGGGCGCCATGGCCTTGGGCTCGACCAGGCGTGTGACTTTGCAGGCGTTAAAGCCGCGGAGTGAGACCAGACCCCAGTTGACGCCGGCGTTGTCGAGCGCGTCCTCGATCATGTCCATCGTGATACTGTTTTCACTGCGGCCGTCTTCGAGTGTGACCAGGACCAGGTCGCTGTGGGCTTGTGCAGCGGGGCCGATGAGTTCGGCGACCTGACCAAGCGTGACCACTTGGCCCTCGACGCCGACTTGGTCATAGAGCCTGACAGAATCTGCCCGCGCGGCGATGCCGAACGCCATGACGATGGCGGCGATCAGTACGATCACGATCCGGCGAAGGGTGGCGCGGGTGGATTGTTCGGGCTCAAAATCTAACATCTACTTACGTCCTTACTCATGCCTGTTATCTCAGGCTGCTAGCTTAGAACCGGCTGAGGTTGCCGATGACCTGCAGGGCCTCGTCGGCGGCCTGGATGGTTTGACTGTTCATCTCGAAAGCGCGTTGGGTCTTGATCAACGAGACAAGCTCGATGACCGGGTCGACGTTGGAAGATTCCAGGAACTTGTGGAGGATGGTCCCGAGCGTGCCTTCGCCCGGGGTACCCGCGATCGGTGCCCCGGAGGCGGTGGTTTCCACAAAGATGTTTCCGCCGATGGATTCGAGACCTGCGCGGTTGACGAAGGTGGCGATCTCGACCTGGCCGAGCTCGGTAGGCGCTACGGCGCCGGGCTCGAAGCCGGAGATGGTGCCGTCTTCGGCGATCTCGATGCCTGTGACGCCTTCGGGGATGTTGATGACGGGTTCGAGGCGTGGGCCGTTGGAGTTACCCAGGACCAGGTCGCCATCGCGGTTCCTAAAGAGGTTGCCGGCGCGTGTGTAGCCGATGCCGTCACCCTGATCGGGGAGGATGGAGACTTTGAAGAACCCGTCGCCGTTGATCATCATGTCGAAGTCTTGGCCGGTGGCGTTGGGGCTGCCGATGGTGAAGTCGGCTTGCGAGTTGCTTAAGCGCGTGCCCAGTCCGACCTGGATGCCCGCCGGGCGGTGGTCGCCGTTGGCGTTTTCGACGCCGGGCTGAGCTTTCTGGAGGTACATGAGGTCTTCGAAGTTGGTGCGTGAGGCCTTGAAGCCGACGGTGTTGGCGTTGGCGAGGTTGTTGGCGGTGACGTCGATGGAGGTCGACAGGGCGCTGAGCCCGGAAGCGGCGGAGTGGAGTGCTGCGATGGCCATGAATTACCTCAATAATGCAACGGCCGTGAGGCCGGGTGAAACTCGGACTTCAATCAACCCACTCGGCCCAGGGTGTTAACGGCCTGTTCGAGGGTGCGGTCGTGATACTTAATCATGTTGGCGTTGCCGGTGGCGGCCTTGGTGGCGGCGACGACCTGCATCATGGTCATGATGGGGTCAACGCCGCTGGCTTCGACGTAGCCGGGCTTGATGCTCGGTGACTCGATCGCCTGGCGGGGGTCTGGCCCCACGAAGGTGAACAGGCCTTGGCCCTGTTTGGTCAGGACTTCCAGTTCGTCAACGCGGGCGATCTGGAGGATCTGGCCGGTCGGCTCGTTATTCAGTATGACCTGACCCGTGTCGTCGATGGATGCCTGCCCGGGGCCGTCCACCACAATGGGCTGGTCGGCGATATCCAGGACACGTTTGCCGGA
>CBDUNP010000291.1:0-4486 GCA_965368605.1 uncultured bacterium
CGGATCACCTGCCGGTGGTGGCGGATATCCAGCCGTGATCTTTGGCTGGCAAGCCCCGCGTATTGCCGGGCATCACCGGTAGCCGATAGATGCTCCATGGATGATCGTATCCCCGATGAAGTGTTTGCGGGCCGGGCGACCGGGGCGGTTGAATTGGTGGTGGATGAGGATCATCTTCGCCGTGTGGTGATCGATGGGATACTCAAGGCGACGGTCAGCCTTGACATCATGACCGCGGACTTCAAAGCCATGCTCGTTCCACCACCGGGGATCGCCGCTGGAGGCGGGCGGAGGGGGCGTTCTGCTCCGTCGATCGTGCAGCACCTGGTGAAGCTGGCGCAGAAGGGTGTCGAGGTGCGCCTGCTGCACGCCGGCGTGCCCAGCGGGCCGGCGTTGCGCGAACTCAAGAAACTCTTGCCCAAACTCAAGGCCGACGCGGGCTCGCTGGTGATCCGGCGATGCCCAAGGCTGCACACCAAGGCGGTCATCGTCGACGCCTGCGCGATGTATATCGGCTCGGCGAACCTCACCGGGGCGGGCCTGGGGGCAAAGTCAGCAGACCGGCGCAACTTCGAGATGGGCATCTGGACCCACGCCTCGTCCTTGATCGACCCGGTCATGCAGGAGTTCAACACGCTCTGGGAGGGCCAGCGGTGTGAAGGTTGCCAACGCAAAGACGTGTGCCCGGTGCCCCTCGAAGAGCCGCGGCTGTAGGGCTTTATAGCCGCTTAAGCCACATCCAACCTGTATTCTTGACACTCAGTCTCAATTAGGATAGATTTTATGCTGTCTTACTTGACGCTATTAATTGTGAGGAGTTCATCATGCCTGCCATGAAATCGCGGCGGATATACGTGCCTGTTTTAGTTCTGTTGTTCACGACGGTTCTCGGTGCGGCCCAGGCCGGTGCCGAAGAACTGGTGCTGTATTCCGGGCGGAGTAAGTCGCTGGTTGAGCCGATCGTTCAGCAGTTCACCCAAGAGACCGGCATCCAGGTCCAGGTGAAGTACGGCAAGACCGCGCAGCTCTCGGTGGCCTTGCTGGAAGAGGGCGACCGCAGCCCGGCAGATGTGTTCTGGTCGCAGGACGCCGGCGCGTTGGGGGCGTTGGTGAATGCCGGGATGTTTGCGCCGGTGGATGAAAAAACGCTGGAACTGGTGCCGGAGGTTTACCGTGGGGCCGACGGCGAATGGGTCGCCACGTCCGGGCGGGCGCGCGTGCTGGCCTATTCTTCCGCACGACTGTCCGGCGACGATCTCCCGGCAAGCGTGTTCGACCTGACCGATTCGAAGTACCACGGCAAGGTTGGCTGGGCGCCCGCCAACGCCTCGTTCCAATCATTCGTCACCGCGATGCGTAAGACGCACGGCGACGACAAGACGCGCGCCTGGCTGGAAGCGATGATCCAGAACCAGGCCCAGGTCTATCCTAAGAATACCGCGATCATTCAGGGCATCGCCGCCGGCGAGATCGACCTAGGCTTGCCCAACCACTACTACCTGCTCCGTTTCAAGACAGCCGACAGCGCGTACCCCGTCGAGCAGACCGGTTTCACTGCGGGCGACATCGGGAACCTGGTCAACGTCGCCGGTGCCGGTGTCCTCAAGACCAGCAAGCATCATGAAGCGGCGCAGGCGTTTGTGGCGTACCTGCTGTCTTCCAAGGCCCAGCAATTCTTCGCCAGCGACACGTTTGAGTACCCCGTCGTGGCGGACGTGATCCCAAGCCCGAAGCTCCAGCCGCTTGATCAATTGCGTGAGGGCGCCCCCCAGGTCGATCTTGAGTCACTTGAAGACCTCCAGGGGACACTTAACCTTCTGGCTGAGGTTGGCCTGCGATAGCTGCGCCCCGTCACTCAAGCCGACGGCCGCCTTGGTATCTGATGGCACCTGCGCTGCTGTGTGCGGCGGCTGTGTTGTTGCCATTGGGGTATCTGGTGGTCCGGTCATTTGGCGCGGATGCCGGGCAGGTTGGCCGAGCCCTGTTCCGCCGACAGAGCCTTACACAGCTGAGTAACACATTGCTGTTATGCGTGGCGGTGGTCGGAGTTACGACCCTGACCGCCTTGCCCGTCGCCTGGCTGACCAGCCGGACCGACCTGCCGATGCGCCGCCTGTGGGCGTTGGCGTTGGTTATGCCGTTGGCGATCCCCGGATACCTGATGGCTTATGCGTTGCTGTCGCTTGGCGGTGCCTACGGGACAGCCTTTCATCTGACCGGATTCAGTGTGCCGAGGTTGCACGGGTTCGCCGGCTCGCTGATCGCGTTGAGTGTTTACAACTTCCCATACATGCTGCTGAACCTGCGTGCCGGGCTGGCGTCTTATGACACGTCTCTGGAGGAGGTGGCGCGTGCGCTTGGGCATCGGCCGATCAAGATGTTTTTCACGGTGGTGCTGCCGCAGCTTCGGCCCTCGATCCTGGCCGGCGGGCTGCTGGTCAGCCTGCACGTCATCAGCGACTTCGGCGTCGTGAGCCTGATGCGATACGAAACGTTCAGCTACGCCTTGTACCAGGCCTACCAGGGCGCGCACGGCACACGCGGCGCGGCACCGATCGCCCTGCTGATGATCGCATTGGCGGGTATTATCATTGTGGCGGAACTGATGCTGCTTAGGCGGGTCGTCCTCACCCGGGCGGGCGCGGGGCAGGCACGGGTTCGCCGGTCGCTTCGGTTGAAAGCCTGGAAGCTGCCTTCACTGTTATTTGTATGCGGGCTGCTCCTGATCGGCCTGGTGTTGCCGGTCTTCACGATCTTGTACGGGGCGTGGGGCGTGCCGTCGGGTCGGCAATGGCAGTCGGTCAGTGCCTCGGTCATCGACTCACTCTCGGTCAGTGCGCCGGCCGCGGTGGCCACGACACTGTTGGCGTTGCCGATCGCTTACATGGCCAGGCGCTACCCGTCGCGTTGGTCGTTGACGCTGGAACGGCTGGGTTTCCTGGGGTATGCGACGCCGCCGCTTGCGTTCGCGTTGGGGCTGCTGGTGGTGACGCTTGGGCTGGTGCCCGGCCTGTATCAGACGATGTTTGTGCTGATCTATGCCTACAGCCTGCATTTCCTGGCCGAAGCGGTCGGGCCGATCCGTGCGGGCTTATTCTCCGCCAACCCGAGGCTGGAGGAGGCGTCGCGGGCGCTTGGCTTGGGGCCGGTCTCGACGTTTATGCGTGTGACGCTGCCGTTGATCCGCCCGGGTTTGATCGTGAGCCTGTCGCTGGTATTTTTGTCGGTGATGAAGGAGTTGCCTTTAACAATGCTGCTTGCGCCGCCGGGATTCGAGACGCTGTCGATGAACATCTGGCAATACACCGAAGAAGCGATGTACGCCAGCGCCGCGCCGTATGCGCTGGTCGTGCTGGGGGTGTCGGCTTTGTTCGTCGGCGTGCTTGTCTTTAATGAGCGGGGGGCCGCATGAAAGACCCACTGCTTTGCGTGCACAACCTGGCCAAGACCTTCCCCGGCTGCGACTCGCCGGTGATACGAGATGTTTCTTTTTGTGTGTATCCGGGTGAAGTCCTGACACTGGTCGGGCCTTCCGGCTGTGGTAAGACGACGACGCTGCGTACGGTCATGGGGTTCGAGCAGGCGGACGTTGGTGAAGTGAAGCACGGGGCCGAAGTCTTGCAGGGGGACGGCGTCTTCATCGCGCCCGAGCGCCGAAAGATCGGTTTTGTCTTTCAGGATTACGCGCTGTTCCCGCACCTCTCGGTGCTGGGCAACGTGATGTTCGGGATACGCGGCGTGCCCAAGGCCAGGAAACGCGCGATCGCCACCGAGGTCTTGTGGATGCTCGGGCTCGCGGGCCTGGAGGAGCGTCGGCCACACGACCTGTCAGGCGGGCAGCAGCAGCGCGTCGCGCTGGCACGCGCCATTGCGCCCGGCTCGCGCATCGTGTTGCTGGATGAACCCTTCAGCAGCTTGGACCCGGACACCCGCCACACCATCCGCAGTGAGGTCCGGATGCTGGCCGAGCGAGCGAAGATGGCCGTTGTGCTGGTGACACACGATCAGGAAGAGGCACTATCGACCGCAGACCGATTGGCGGTCATGCGCGACGGGGTCATCGAGCAGCTCGGGCCGCCGGAGTTTGTCTATAACCACCCGGCCAACCGGTTCGTGGCTCAGTTCCTAGGCAGGACGAATCTGATCGAGTGTCAGGCGGCCGGGATGATCGGCGATACACCCCTCGGGAAGATGGCGCTGGATCGGGAAGCGACGGGACCCGTGACGTTGTCTCTCCGGCCGGAACACCTAATACTTGATAAACCGGTCGATGGTCGGCCCGAGGGCAAGGTCATCGCGCGGGAGTTCAAGGGGCACGACATGACGTATCACGTCCGTGTCGGCACCGCCGAGTATCTGGTACAGACCGACGCGGACTGCCGGTTCAATGTCGGAGACTCGGCATCGTTAAGCCTGCGAGCCAAAGCGGCGATCGTGGACGATTCGGATTCGCAAGTGACCAAGCGCGTACGGCTGCCGTTGGCGT
>CBDUNP010000292.1:0-4428 GCA_965368605.1 uncultured bacterium
TTTTTTGACCTCGTTTTTGTTCACCGTGGCGTTGACGGGCTGGTAGGTGTGCAGGATCTGTTGCTGGGTCCATGTGCCGTGCAGGCCGAAGCCCAGGAGCAGGCCGATGGCGAGGATGACGGCCAGGATGTACGCGGTGATATGCATGAGATTGGATCGTCTTTCGCGGATCGCCTTGCCGGTGTCGGCAAGCGGTCGTGCCCCGGTCAGGACGTGCCGGCCCTCGCAAGGTATTATCGGCATCATGATCGCAAGGATTGAGGGCATTCTGGAAACGATTGAAGCAGACAGGGCTTACCTAAAGCTCCCAGGCGGGCTGACCTACGAGGTGCTCTTACCTGCCTTCACATCGGCGAGGCTGGGCGCGTCGATCGGGCGGGACGTGACGCTGCACACGCTGCATTACATGGAGTCGCAGGCTCAGGGGGCGACGATCTTCCCGAGGCTGGCGGGGTTTCTGAGTGTGACCGATAAGCAGTTTTTCGAGCTGTTTGTGACCTGCAAAGGGATCGGGCACCGCCGGGCGCTGCGGGCGATGACACTATCGACTTCGCAGATCGCCGGGGCGATCGCGGATCGAGACCTGGCGTTGCTGCAGAGTTTGCCGGAGGTCGGAAAACGCACGGCGGAGACGATCGCCGTAACGCTCAAGGGGAAGGTGGATCGGTTCCTGGGGGCGGCGTCGGCCGGGCCAACAGGTGCGGATGGCGAGACGGTTCAAACGCCTTCGGGGGGATTGGCAAGGGATGCGCTTCAGGTGTTGTTACAGCTCGGCGAGAACCGGGCGCAGGCGACAGCGTGGATCGACCGGGCGCTATCAAGCGATGACCCGCCGAAGGACGCCGAGGCGCTGGTCGCGGAGGTGTATCGGATCAAGGGTGGCGGGTAGGGTTGCTGGTGTGACCGGGGGTCCAGTTTAAGCATATTGTGTTGCGACCCACGTTCAAAGAGCGTGGGCTTCGTTGCGGAGAGTGTGTAAGTTTGATTGAGGTTTGGGCGCAAAAAAACACCGCGACAGGTCGCGGCGCTTCGTGAGGGGGTTGGTTGGTGTGAGGGTAAGCGGGAGGGTTATTCGTCCATGTGGTAGAAGAACTCTTCCTGAGTGATCTTACCGTTTTCTACGGTGTAGAGAGCGGCTTCTTCCATCTGCATGCGGTTGCCTGCGGTGGGGCCGCATTTGGGGGTGATGTCGTAGTTGAAGAAGAGGATGAACCGGTCGCCGTGGGGGAAGGGGCCGACGGCTTCGCCGGAGTGCACCTCGTGGTTTTCCATCCACCACTGGTTCTTGCCGAGGATGGCGTCCTTGCCTTTCATGGTCTGGGGCATGTCGGTTTCGGGGCAGTCCATGGCCTCGATGCTGACGATGTCGTCGGCGTAGAGGGCTTTGATGGCATCAATGTTCTTGCCCTGGTTGCAGAGGTCGGCGAGCTGTTGGCCGATGGCGAGGGTGTCGGATGTCTGGGTAGGCATGGGGTGCTCCTGAAGATGTGGGTTTGGGCGACGGTATCCATACCGCCGGACTCGCTGGTACAAATGATAGGTTTTTGTTTGGTATTTGTCAAGGGGCTTTTCGGGGATTACTTGACAGTTTTCTTTGCCTCGGCGATGTCGGCGAAGTGTTTGCCAAGATTCTTAAGACAACCCAGCCAGCCGGTGGTGTGGTCGCTGCGTTCCAGGGGCTTGGTGAGGCGTTCGTGGGTGAGCAGCAGCTCGGTGGCGGGCTCGTCCTTGAAGGTGGCGTCGAAGAGTTCGATGGTGACGCGGGAGTTGCCGCCGAACTCGGGGTCGTGGTCCCAGGTCCAGGTAAACACGAGCTTGTTAGGCGGATCGAGCTCGGTGAACTCGCCGGTGACGACGTATTCGGTGCTGTCAGGCCCGACCATGCCGACGCGGTACCGCCCGCCGACGGTTGGATCTATCTCGCAGACACCGGGCTTCATCTCGGGAGAGGCGCACCACCATTGATTGCGTACCTTCGGGTCGAGCCAGGCGTTGTAAACGGTTTCGCGAGGTGCGCGGATCAGTCGGGTCAGGCGGACGAAGCTATCTACGGTCTTGTTCATAGTATCCTCTGTTTGATTGAGTGATCGTTTGGGGTGTTATTTCTTTTTTTTGAGCGAAGTGCTTTTCTGTTTTCTGGGCAGCGTATTCACGAAGCGGACGGCCTTGTCGATCCAGTCATCGAGCTGGCGTTTTGTTTTGCATCCGGCGGGTGCGACTTTGATCCATCCGCGCATGGGCTTACCGGTGATGTCCATCGGGGTGACATGTGTTTTCTTGAGTGCTTGCACGGCCTGGTCTTCACCGATGCGGAGGATGAGGTCTTTGTGGTAGACGCCGACACACATGTTTCCGTTTAAGAAGAACGCGACTCCCCCGAACATGACCCGCTCCTTGAGGGGGCCGTCCTTGGCGGATTGGCGCAGGCGTTCGGTGAGTTCGGGGTCGCTGTGCATGATTATTCTGCTGGAATGGGCCTGTGGAGTTAGTCTTTCACGCGTTGCAGGGTGAGGGTCGCGCCGCCGGCGGGCTCGCCGTTGTGGTGCATGACCCAGGTTGAGGTCAGGTGGTCTTTGTCGGTGAAGGTGTAGGCGGCTTCGTGCATGTGCATGCCCTGGCTGGGGTCTTTGATGTTGTCGCCGCCGGTGAAGCGGAACGCGAGTGTGTTGGGGTCTTCGTGGTCGACGGCCGACATCTCCGGCTGATTCTTGAGCATGCAGTAGTGGGTGAGTGATAGCTTGCCCTCATCCATATAGAAGACGGTGAGCATCTCATGGGGGGTGTCGGCGAACAGGGTTTCGGATACGGCGCTGCCGCCGGCGGTGACGCGGTAGGTGACCGTGGCCGGTTCGGGCTCGCCGTTGTTGTGGGTGACCGTGCCTTCCCAGGTGCCGGCGAGTGCGATGAAGCGGTCCAGGTCGGTGGGCGCGTCCGTGGCTGGGGCTGTTTCACTGATCGCGGGGGCGGCGGCGATGAGCAGGATAAGGAGGTAGCCAAATGGGTTGAGTTTGTGTGGGCGCATGGGGTGTCTCCGGTGGGGTTAGATCAGTGGGCTTATTCATCGTGTGGTGAATTTTGTGGGGGCTGGTCTTCCAAAAAATTGGCCAGCGCGTCGAGCTGGTTGTTCCAGAAAGCGCGGTGGTGTTCGATCCAGCGGGCGGCTTCGTTGATGGGTTTGGGGTCGAGCCGGCATCGTCGGACTCGGCCGTCGCGTTGCTGGGTGAGCATGCCGGCGCGTTCCAGGACGCGCAGGTGCTTGCTGATGGCGGGGGCGGACATATCGAAGGGCTCGGCCAGCTCGCCGACGGAGACGCCTTGAGCCGGGTCGGCTTCGCCCAGCCGGGCCACGATCGACCGCCGGGTGGGGTCGGCGAGGGCGGCGAAGGTTGCGTCAAGAGATGGGCCTATATATTTAACCATTTGGTTAAGTATATGGTTTCAAGGATGCGTGTCAAGGGGTTTGGGGCGGAAATGCTTAAAGTGGTTGGGCGCTTGTGCCAGCGGATTATGCCAGGCGTCGGCTTTTAAGTAATGCGGTTGAAGTGAGTAACAGGATTGTCGCGGAGGCGGGTTCGGGGTTGATGTTTGCGGAGGCGGGGGGTGATCCGGTGTTCCAATTGCTAAGGACGAGGTTCAGGTCGTCGAATCCGACGTAGCCATCGCCGGTGGGGTCTGCCAGGGGGTTGGCGATCGGGGTGTACAGGTTCCAGTTGGCGAAGATGAGGTTCAGGTCGCTGATGCCGATGAAGCCATCGCCGTCGAGATCGGCGGGGACGGGGGGCGAGAGGTCGAACAGGTAGGCGGTGCCGGCATCGACACCGTCGGCGGTGTTGCGGCCGCGTGCGCCGATGGCGGCGGTGTTGTTCATGAGGGTGACCGCGCCGCCGAAGTGATCGATGGCTTGGGTGTCGGGGGCGTTGAGCTTGGCGAGCTGTTCGCCGGTGGTCAGGTCGAAGACGTAGGCGGCACCGGCGAGGCTGCTCTCGTCTGCGGCGCCGAGGGTTGCGCCGATGATCGCGATGTCTTGTTCGATAGCGACGGAGATGCCGAAGTGGTCGCCGACGGTTGCGTCGGAGGCGACGAGTTTGAAGCGCTGCTCGCCGGTGAGTGAATCAAAGACGTATGCCGCGCCGGGGCCTGACAGGTCGCCGCTATTGGGTGCGCCGGCGATGGTCAGGCCATCACCCAGCGCGACGGAGACGCCGAAGTGATCTCCGGGGCTGGCGTCGTCGGGGATGAGTTTGTGTGCCTGTAGGCCGGTAGCCATATTGAAGAGGTAGACCGCGCCGGCTTCGTCGGCCGATTCAGAGTCGTGGGGCGCGCCGATCGCTGCGAAGTGGTTGTTCAGCGCGACCGAGGCCCCGAAACGGGCGTGGGCGACGGCGTCGTCTGCGATGAGTTTGGCGAGTTCCTGGCCGGTGGCGGTGT
>CBDUNP010000293.1:0-4415 GCA_965368605.1 uncultured bacterium
CTGACCCCAGCCGTCGAAAACAGGACCAGCACCGCCATACAGACAGCCGACACACACACACGCATTGAACTCATCATGGAATCTCCCGCACCGATCGGGGTCGGCGACACTGAAGCCTACCCGACGCCGTCGGCCGGGCCATCCGAACTCATGGATTGTCCTGTGGTTAGAGCCCCGATCGCCCACACATACGCCCCGGGCAGCATAAGCCTCATAACCGGAACAGATTATAGCAGCCGGGAGGCCGAATTACAGCCCCCTGAACCGTGTTCATCTGATTCTCACCCCCCGGAGGCTCCCCGCTCGGCGACGCCGCAGCAGTGCCAGCCCACCGGCTCCCAGCAGCCCCAGCGTGCCCGGCTCGGGGTAGGGCGGAGGCAACGGGCCCGAAAGACCAATCGACCCCCCCTCCAGGACCCCGCTATGTTCTACCTTCGATCCATCCGCAAAAGTGGCTAGAAACTGCCAGGTCCCGCTGGCATCAGGCGTCAACGAGATATTGCCGATCAGGACCAGCCCCGTGTCGGTGGTCCGCGTGTTGAACCAACTCACGTTCACCGCATCCGTACCCGGCCCCCCGATGTTGGCTATCGCCCCGCCGCCGAGATCGCCCGCGCCGCCCGCGATGCCGGATACCACATCGCCGGGGATGCCGACGTAGCTGTCCCATTGCAGCGCCGGG
Organism: uncultured bacterium; assembly: GCA_965368605.1. Classification (GTDB taxonomy): domain Bacteria; phylum Planctomycetota; class Phycisphaerae; order Phycisphaerales; family Phycisphaeraceae; genus JAJRRS01. Next base: position 683 of record CBDUNP010000293.1, read on the forward strand.
AATACGCCCCAGAAAGCTTCCTGCGGCGAATCGCTGTCGAAGCTCGGGTCGTTGTAGACACTCCCGGAGAAAAGATCGATCTTCAGAGCCGCCGCCGTCCAGTCCACCCCCTCACCATCGACCACGATCCCGTTGGCGACAATCCCCGGGATCGTGTTGCGAGGGTCGTAACCAAAAAACGCCGTCACCGCCTCAGCCGAACACGCGAATAAACAAACAATCAACAGGCCAAACGATACATGCGCAGAACCAAACATCATTCGCCTCCTCTCATGTTACTCACCGAACCCATTTGCATAGCGCTATACCCAATGCACACAGCAAAGACAAGGACGCTGGCTCGGGCACCACAACTGCGGGCAATGCCACCCCCGGTGCCGGCGCGGGCGGGGTGCCGGCACCCCAGTTCCCCGTCATTTTGTCCTCAATCCCAACAAATCCATCGCCCGACGGGTCCGCACGCGGGTCGCCCGGCGGGACGTTCAGGTTCCAATTGCTCATCCAGATATTTAAATCACTTAGGCCGACAAACCCATCATTATCCATGTCGCCCTGTAACCAGCCCGGCCCCGAACCCGGCACAAGCGGCACCAGCCCCGCGTTCCAGTTGCCCAGCACCGCGTTCAAGTCCTCAATCCCCACAAACCCGTCCCCGGAAGGGTCAATCACCGAACCGGCCGGGACCACCTGATTCCACTGGCTGAGCACCGAGCTGAGGTCCGCGATCCCGACAAACCCGTCAGCCCCCAGGTCGCCGCGTAACGGGTCCCAGACCATCTCGCCGTTGACGATCGGGTTGTTCAGGTACACAAGGTTCGGCAAGTAAGCGAACGTCACCGCGATCGACCACGTCCCGCTCGCGTCATCCGTCAGGCTGATATTGCCGATCTTGTTGGAACCGGTATCAAGCTTTGAGGTGTTAAACCACGCGGTGCTGACCTGCGGAGCATCAAGGCTCAACAGCCCACCGCTGAGCGTGCCCGCGCCCCCGGCGATACCCGCCGTGCCATCCCCGATGATCCCGACATAGGTGTCGAACTCCAGCTCCGGAAACAGATCAAAAAAACCCTCTATCGGAGGGGTATCGCTCCCGAACTCGTTCTGGTAAGTCGAGCCGCTGGTCAGGTCGATCGTCAACGCCGCACCGGTCCAATCGATCCCGCCACCGTCCGCATAGATCGCATTGGCAACGACGCTGGGGACCACGTTGTCGGAGTTCACATCCACACCGACGCTAGGGGCAGCCGATACCCGGGCCGTAAAAGCAAAACTACCGACGGCTGCGATGGCTAATGGGCGAACGCGGGACATGCTTTTCTCCCGGAGCGGAGGGTTGAAGCTGGCGGACGCACTAAATCAAGGCGCACCTGCCACGCTCAGGGTAACACATCGCCCCGCACAGATAAAGATAAATCTATATCCTGATTTGCAGACCCACGAAAACACAGCCACGACAGCCACTTAAGCCCGACGGCGATAAAGCGCCAGGCCCGCAGCCCCCAGAACCAGCCCCAGCGTCCCCGGCTCAGGAACAGGCCAGTCGCCGCTGAGTTCGATAAATCCTTCTTCACCCGAGAAGGAAACCAGCATCTGCCATGTGCCTCTGGCACCCGAAGTTGTGCTGATATTTCCGATGAGGGTGGGGCCGGTATTGGTGGTGTCCGTGTTGGCCCAACCAGATTGGAAAACCTGCCCGGTAAAAGATGTTCCTGATCCGCCAAACTCAATAAGAGGCAAAGGCCCAATGTGCGTGTCGTCGCCGGGAATGCCCACCCAGGTATCCCATCGGAGCCGTTCTAAACCTAATTCTGGAAAGCTCCAGAGTAGAGGCACGGGCCGATCGAAATCATATTCCGGGTCGTTGTAAAGCGATCCTTCAGTGAGTTCGATACGCAACGCGGTAATAAGCCAGTCTTCACCTTCACCGTCGGCGATCACACTGTATGCATCGACCCCCGGGATTGTGTTGTTTGGATCAAGCTGAAAAATTACCGTAGGTCCCGCGTAGACAGGCGAGGGCACAGATAGAATCGCCCCACAAAAAACAGCAATCCCTAACGGTACCGATAGACGATCAGCCTCGATTGACATGCCCTTTCTCCTCTCCAGATTGCCCCCACGAATCTATGCCCCAGCCATAAATATATATCCAATCTACATAGTCATGCCAAGGACGCGGACCCCGTGGACCTCTAACCGTTAATGTCCCGGCCGGCGATAAAGCGTGGCAATCCGGTGTCGCCCCGCGTGGCAAACAAACCGCACCGACAGCATATCAGAGAAGGGGAAGGGCAAACAGGGAATTCGCCTGTTACTGATGATGTATGCACGTTTATTGTGCCGCTTAAACACCCGTGGCGATCCGTCCGCGATGATGAATAAGCAGGACGGTTAGGATGACTCCCAGTTCCCCGGCTACATCTTAGCGGCGGCGTATAGTGCCGAAGACACCGAGGCTCAGCACCGCCAGTGTCCCCGGCTCAGGCACCGCAGTAGCGGTAGGGGGGGTGCCGGCGTTCCAGTTACTCAGCGCCGTGTTCAGGTCGTCGATCCCGACGTAGCCGTCGCCGCTGGGGTCCGCTTGCGTGTTCGCAGGGGGGGCGAACTGATTCCAAGCCGAGAGCACGATATTCAGGTCATCGATCCCGACAAAGCCGTCGCCGTTCAGGTCGCCTGTGAGTCCGCCGGGCGACATCGCCGGGACATCCCAGCCCAGGTCGTCCATCGCCGCGAAGTCCAGGAGCGTGAACTGCTTGACTGTGCCATCGGTGATGTTCGGGTCCATCGCGGCTTCCTGCGGGCCGCCGTCGGGGATATAGCTGCTGGTATCTTCCGCCCAGTGAGACTGGTCCAGGTCCAGCGGGGGGTTGCCGCCGTAGAGCGCCGTAGCGGCGGCACCGGTGAAGCTGGTGCCGCTAACCAACGCATCGAACGAGTCCGCCGTGCCGAAGCCCAGCGCGTGGCCCAGCTCGTGGACAGCGACGGAGAAGAAGTCTGATTCGCTGCCGCCGGGTGTCCCGTCGTAGCTCCAGTCGTTGGGCATATCAAACGAGATCGCGCCACCCCACGGCGCAAAGTCGGTGGGCGTACTCAGCAGCGCCCCGGCCTCTCCCCGGCCCTGGACCGTATCCACAAAAGAACTGATCCCGTTGGCGTCGAACCCACCGGGGCCGCCCACGCCCAGGGTCGTGCCTGAAAGGTTCCTGCCGCCCGCGTAGATAATCAGCGTATCCGCCGGGATCGTCAGGTCCGTGATGACATGGGCCGCGCCCGTGCCGGGGTGGGTAAACGTGGCGTCCCAGGTATCCGAAAACTCATACTGCGTGCCCTGGTTGTAGACCGTGCCGGGCACGATCGCGTCCAGCGTGTCGGTGAAGACCTCAAACTTCGCCGCCGCCGCGTCAAGCAGGTCGCGCTTCGCCTGCGTGTCGAAGAAGTTGTTCGTGTCCAGTGAGTAATCAAAGACGATATTGATCGCCGAGGCGTCAGCCGAAAAGACCAGCACACCCAACACACCGACTGCACCCACTCGATTAAATCGCATCTCACCACTCCTGACCATGAGGCTTGTAGGTAAACGAACCACCTACCCGACGGGCGTATAAACACCCTCCCCAGCGGGTAACTATGCGCCGACATTAAGCCCCGAACCGATGATTTGCAAGGGTCTTACAATGTTTCTCAAGTTAAAGACGTGTTAAACCGGCACGGCAAAATGGGCAAGAAGATCCAA
>CBDUNP010000294.1:0-4394 GCA_965368605.1 uncultured bacterium
CGGGTCAAGAAATACATCGGGGCCTACACCGCGACGCTCGGCAGACTCGACGCGATCATCTTCACAGGCGGGATCGGCGAGAACGCCGCGGATACCCGTGCCGCCATCTGTTCGGACCTGGATCAGATCGGCGTGGAAATCGACCCCGCTCTAAACGCCAGCGATGTCGGCAAGGGGGTGACAATCAGTTCCACCGACAGCCGTGTCGCTGTCCTTGTGATCCCGACTAATGAAGAGGCTGCGATCGCGATCGATACCTACGAGATAAGTCAATCCTGACAGAAAGGGACTGTGATGACTTCAGGTAAGAGCCACGAACTTCTGACCGATACACAGATCGAACAGCTCAGAGCCAACGGGTGCAGCGCGGAGGACTGGTCCGCCATCACCGTCACCATGACGTTTGAGCCAGCCCGGGTGGTCAACACACGATTCGAGGGCGTCGTGAAGATCGGCGACCTCAACGGCAAGGTGGCCGGCGCTTCGGGCCTGGCCATGCCCTGCGGGATCTACAACGCGAGCCTGGTCAACTGCGTCGTGGGCGACGACTGCCGGATCGCCGGGGTCGGGTCACACATCGCCAACTACGAGATCGGCGACGGCGTATCTATCGAAAACGTCGGCGTTATCCAGGCCAACCCCGGCGCAACTTTCGGCCACGGCGTCGAGGTCGAGGTCCTGAATGAAGGCGGCGGCCGAGAGGTCACGCTGTTCGCCGAGATGTCCTCGCAGTTCGCTCACATGCTGTGTATGCACCGCTACCGACCCAAACTGATCGAGAAGCTTCAGGCCTTTGCCAAGGCTCAGGTGGACAGCGTGCGATCCGGCGTCGGCCGGATTGGCGCGGGCGCTCGTATCACAGGCGTGCCGCGCATCATCGACGTGAACATCGGCGAGTCCGCTACGATCTGGGGCGCTTCGGCGCTCGTCAACGGCACGATCCTCTCGACTAAGGAAGCCCCCACGCTCATCGGGGACGGCGTGCAGGCCCACGATTTTATGATTGCGGAGGCAACCAAAGTCACCCAGGGCGCGATCGTCGCCAAGTCTTATGTCGGGCAGGGTTGTCAGGTCGGCAAGCAGTTCTCCGCGGAGGGGTCGCTCTTTTTCGCCAACTGTGAAGCGTTCCACGGCGAGGCGTGCAGCATCTTTGCCGGCCCCTACACCGTGACACATCACAAGTCCACGCTCCTGATCGCCGGGCTGTATAGCTTCTACAATGCCGGCAGCGGGACGAATCAGTCGAACCACATGTACAAGCTCGGCCCGGTTCACGAGGGCAAGCTCGAACGCGGATGCAAGACCGGGTCGTTCAGCTACATGATGTGGCCCTGCCGGGTCGGCCCGTTCTCGGTCGTTCTGGGGAAGCACACGCGCACGTTCGACCTGTCGGACTTCCCTTTCAGCCATATCGAAGCGGCGCACGACGGCCGTTGCATGGTGGTCCCGGGGTTGAATCTCTCAACCGTCGGGACGGTCCGCGACGGCGCGAAGTGGCCTACACGCGATCGCCGAAAGGGCGTCGTGAAGCGTGACCGTTTATCGTTTGACGTCTTCAGCCCGATGGTCGTCGGCCGGATGATACGCGGCTACGACCGGCTCGAAACGCTCAAGGACAACACCGAGAAATCCGTTGACACCGTGACCATCAGCGGCGCACAAGTTAAGCGTGTCCTGCTGCGTGGCGGGCTGAAGTATTACCGTTCCGGCATCCATACGTATCTGCTTGAAAAGGTGGTCGCCCGGATCGAGCAGACGCTTGCACGGGGCAAACCGCTTAGCCAGGCCATGGCCGATTCGCCGGACGCGGTGTACAGCGAACGCTGGGTAGATATCGGAGGTCAGTTGATGCCCGCCGATCGGCTTGAGGGGTTGTGCCAGGCGGTCGAGTCCGGCAAGTCGTCGGACCTGCAGGCATTTGAGGCGGCGCTGGACGACATCCACGCCGCCTACAGCGAGGACGAGTGGGCCTGGGTCCGTCGGGCATACAAGAAGGTCTTTGATACAGACCTTGATAGCTTGAATGTCGAGGATGCCAGCGCGATCGCAGACCAACTGCTTGCCGATCAGAGCAAGTTCCTAAAGCTGATCCTGATCGACGCGGGCAAGGAGTTTGATGACGTCACCAAGGTCGGCTTCGGGCAGGATGGCGGCGAGGCGGACCGCGCGGAGGATTTCCTGGCCGTGCGCGGTGATTACGACACCAACAAGTTTGTGAAGCAGATGAAGCAGGCCATTGAAGACCTGAATACACGTATCGTACAATTCAAACAGGCGTTGGCGGTCTGCGCCTAAACCCACAGGAGATATCAGCCATGTCTGACACAGCCGAACGCGTTAAGAAAGTGGTCGCCGAGACATTGAAGATCGACGTATCGATGATCAAGGACGAGTCGAAGTTCGTCGAGGACCTGGGGGCCGAGTCGATCCAGAGCGTCGAGTTGGTCGCGGCATTCGAGGAAGAGTTCGACATCGAGATGGATGAGCAGGGGGCCCTGGGTGTCAAGGACGTCGGCACCGCGGTCACGTTCATCGAGAAGCATCTCTAGCCAGCCAAACCCCCTGCCTTCTCCCGGCCCCCGTCGAAAGGCGGGGGTTTTTTATATGATAGACCCGACGTTCAGACCGCCCCGTGGACGGAGGTCTGGTCTCTCGCCCGCTGGACTTGACCGGATACGCCATTGCGTAGACCGTGTGGCCTAATCATGCCCTACGACGCCATCGACCCGAAGCAGATCGACGTCCTGCCGCTGGCCAAGCGGACCAGCTATATCGATATCAGGGACGCCGCGGTCGATCCTGACGCCGACGCCCCCGACCCCGGCGCGATGCGGGGCCAGATCGATCGTCTGGCCGAGCGCATCGTTCAGGCCCGGCAACGCAACGCCTCGGTCATACTGGTCTACGGGGCGCACGTCATCAAGAACGGCTGCGGCCCGCTGGTCAACGCATTAATCAATTCAGGATTCATCACCCACCTGGCGACCCAGGGCGCAGGCATCATCCACGACTGGGAGTTCGCCTATCAAGGGGTGTCCAGCGAGTCGGTGCGTGACAACACCCCGGCGGGGCGGTTCGGCACCTGGGATGAGACCGGCCGATGGCTGACCCTGGCGGCGCTGGTCGGTGCGGCGGAAGGCATCGGCTGGGGCGAAGCGGTGGGGCGGATGGTCGTCGAAGACGGCCTGACCCTGCCCGACCCGGACACGTTGAAAAAACAGATCACTGACGAACCCACCGACGCTCTGACCGGTGCCCGGGCCGATCTTTTGTATGCCATGGACCGGTTCGGCCTTACACCTGGCCGGCACGAAGTCCGGCACGTGGCCGGCCGGTACACGATCCTCGATGCCAGCTACCGCAAGCGTGTGCCGTTGACCGTGCATCCCGGGATCGGGTACGACATCATCACCAACCACCCGATGTTCCACGGCGGCGCGATCGGCCGGGCCAGCGGGACCGATGCACGCATCTTTGCCCACGGCGTGAAGAACCTCAGCGGGGGGGTCTACCTGAGCATCGGGTCGGCGATCATGAGCCCGCAGATCTTCGAGAAGGCGCTAAGCGCGTCCAATAACCTGCTGCTACAGGAAGGCAAACAGGTCACGGACCACCACATGGCGGTCGTCGATATCCAGGACGGGGGGGGCTGGGACTGGGCACGGGGCGAGCCCCCCAAGGACAGCCCGGCCTACTACCTGCGGTTCTGTAAGACTTTCGCCCGGATGGGAGGGACGCTGGATTATCTGTGTGGCGATAACCGGGCCGTGCTGGCCAATCTGGTCCACCGGCTGAGATAATCCACGTTTAGGGTGCATCAGCCGCGATATGTTTGCCGGGTGTTAATCTGGGCGGATAAAAAAATCATATAACCCCCAATCGGACGTAACATATTCGGGCCTGGATCGTCGATATCAGTATTGGTAAAGGTGTTCGCACCCGATTATAATATCCCAGCTTTTACGGGACAGTAAGTTAGTATCTTTTGCCGGTAGGGACTCTCCAATGAAAAAGCTTCACCGAATTATCCAGGGGCGTAACACAGACAAAGACCACGAGGCCTTCTCCGTGGTCGAGTTGATGGTGATGCTCGTGGCGTTGGCGGTGATCACCGCGATGCTGCTGCCTTCGATCAAGCCGATCCGTTCCGCATCTCGGCAGATCAATTGCTCGATTAACCTCAAGACGGTCAGCGACGGGCTGTCCAGCCACGCCGACGACTTTGACCAGCGCTACACAATCGCCGGTGGCTTCGTCGCCTGGGAGCAGGTGGACCCGACCACGAAACGTCCTTCGTGGATGCAGCAGGTCACGCCTTACCTGAGCAATCTTGACCTGGACGTGTTCGCGGGCTGCGCCGCGTACCCGATATCCAGCAGGTTTCACTACTTTTT